>JAVRLK010000042.1:0-9459 GCA_031961545.1 Thermoplasmatota archaeon
AACAGGATTCGGCAAATCTTACTTTGTAAAATTAACACTGATAAGGGAATTGATAAATAATCCTGAAACGAATATCTTCATAATAGATCCCATGGGTGAATACTCAAGGCTTGTTAAGGCTCTTGATGGAACTGTTGTTCATGTTGGAGAAAAGGGTAATGAAATAAACCCTCTCGATCTATATTCAAATGCATCACTTTCAGAAAAAATTGCCTCACTAAAAAATATACTTTCAATAACAATGGATCTTGGTAAAAGCGATCTTGCAATAATTGATGCAGCCTTAACATCTTTATACTCAAGAAAAAGTAAACCTGTGCTGGGTGATCTTGTTGAAACGCTTGAAAAATTTGAGGATGATAGATCAAAAAGGATAGCATTTTACCTTGAAAAGCTCATAAATGGATCGCTCAAAAATTTGAATTCCCAAACAAATATTAATCTATCAAAGAAAGTTGTATCATTCGATCTAACAAACGTTAAGGATGAGTTCCTCACACTCTACATGGTTATTATTCTTGATTACATCTATTCCATGGTTACAAAAAACTTTGAAAGGAAAATTGTTGTTGTTGATGAAGCCTGGAAATTGCTTTCCAACGATTATTCTGCATTATACCTTGAAACAATGTACAGGCATGTCAGGAGATGGAAATGCAGCATGAACATTATATCACATAAAATAGATGAATTCCTTGAAAGTGTAAGGGGAAGAAATATACTTAACAATTCTTTGATCCATGCAATTTTCAAGCATGCAAACATAAGCATGGAAATGAAGAATTTTTATAAATTAACAAAGGTGGAAGAGGATTATGTTCTGAATGCAAAGAAACCAAAGGAGAATGGTTATTCACAGGCGCTTTTCATTTCCTTTCCTTATAGAATTCCTTTAAGAATATATGGAACGGATAAGGAGAATGAATTGATCACAACAGATCCGGATGAAATGCGTGAAATTTTTTTAATCAATAAAATTAAATGATCAAATTTAATCTTTAATTTAATGATCGAAATAGATCTTTACAGTGAATTCTACAATCTTGTAAAACAGATACCTGAGGGTATGGTAACAACATACGGTGATCTTGCCATCGCACTTGGTGATCCAATATCTGCAAGAGCAGTTGGAAAAATGCTCTCAGAGAATCCAAGTCCCATTGAAATTCCATGCCACAGGGTTGTTAAAGGTGATGGAACGATTGGAGGATTCACACATCCTGAAGGAATAAAGAAAAAGATTGAACTTCTTGAATCTGAAGGAATAAAAATAAAAAATAACAGAGTTGAGAACTTTGAAAAAATTCGTTTCAGGGATTTCAAAAGTGATTATCCCCTGAAAAGAATATTGAAATATGAGAAAAATGTGAAAAACTACCTTATTTTTGAAACAAAGGATTTCGATGGTATTGTATCCTTTGACGTATCCTATGCTGGAAGAAAGGCATTCTATTCACTTTTCAAATTTGATAAATCTCTCAGGATCGATGATTTTAAGAATGGTGTTATGGAAACAAACTTTCCATACATACCAACATATTTTTCCTACAGGGAGGGTAATATTTTTTTGAAAGTGTATAAAGGGAATGATCTTATCATACTTGATGGAAATGGTACCATTCATCCCAGAGGATTTGGTCTTGCATGTTATGTTGGGTTAAACGCAAAAACACCAGCAATAGGAATTGCCAAATCTCTTTTACTTGGAAAAATTGTGGAAGAAAATGTTTACGTTGAAGGAAAAATTGCAGGTTTTATAATAAATAAAAAAATTGTATCTCCAGGAAATTTTGTTAGCCTTGAAGATACAAAGAAAATTGTAGAAGAAATATTAAAAAAAGGTGATCCAATAAAGTTTGCACACAGGGAATCAAAAAAATTAAGGGATGAGTACTGCCGCAGCAACAACTGTGGTCCATTCTGATGGCTTTTCAACCACTGCTGTGGAAACTATGTGCTGTGTCAATAGAATTCTGTCATCCAGTTTCCAGTTCTGTGAATTTTCATCCCATACAAGGTGGTGGTCTATGCCAAGGGTGGATGCAAGCATCTCGGCCGCAAGATCCTCAGCAAACTCCCCGGCTACTTTATCAGTCTCACCAAAGCTGTGATGTTCGCTGAGATAACCGTAAAGGTTCCTGTCCTTTGGAACTGCAAGACCAACTGCTGCAGATATCATTCTATTATATTCATCGGAAGAATTCTTTGCAAGCACAACAAAAAGTATCTGACCAGGTTTCAGGTACTTCAAACCCTCCTCCTTTGAAACTATCTCCGCGTTTGGTGGAAAAATTGAACTTACCTCAACAAGGTTGAACTGTGCAATACCTGCATCCCTGAGGGCCTGCTCAAAGGATCCAAGCCTGCTTTTATGCCTCCCCACCCCTTTAGTGAAGAAAACCTTGCTTGGAACAATTGTGAACATGATTAGAATACCACCGCCTTTGTTTCTTCAACTTTTTCATTCTCCTGAACATCAACGCCCCTTTCTATTATGAAGTGTGATATTTTCTTTGGTTTCAGTGCTTTTTCAAGGTAATCAAGGGCCTGGTATGCGTGTTTTGGATCACCACAGGTATAAATGTCCAATGTAACCAACTCATGTTCAGGCCATGTATGGAATGAGAGGTGTGATTCTGCTATAAGTATAACACCACTGCATCCAGATGGCCTGAATTGATAATAATCTGAAGAAATCTTAATCAAATTAGCATACTTAACTGTGTTTTCAAAAATAGGCATCATATCCTCTACATATTTAATCTTCTCTCTATCGACGCCGTAGAAGTCCGCTATTATATGAATACCGACAGCCATCTCCAGCAACCTCCATTTTTATTTCACCTCCAGGTTATAACATTCGTGGTTGAATTAAACATTATATTTGAACTTTACCCCTATTTTATCATATTTTGAAATTTCAATTAGTAAATTTTTTCTATAAAATACCATTTCTTCTTTCAATGGATCTTGTTAAAAAAGTTGAATCTCTGAAGGAAAAGATTGGAAATGAAGTGGAAAAGAGAATAAAAGAATTTGAAGAAATGTTCAAAAAGGATGATCTTTCCTGGTTTCATGAACTATGTTTTTGTATTTTAACAGCAAACACATCCGCTGTTATGGGACTTAAAGTTCAAAAAGAAATAGGTCCATGGGATTTTGCAAAACTTGATTATGAATCACTGAGGGAAAGATTGAGGAAAATTGGTTACAGGTTCTACAACACAAGAGCTAAATATATTGTTGAGAACCAAAAATATGCAAATTCCATAAGAAATATTTTGATAAACAAGGAAAGGGAAGAAAGAAGGGAATGGCTTGTTGAAAACATAAAAGGTATGGGTATGAAGGAATCGAGCCATTTTTTGCGTAACGTTGGCTATAAGGATTATGCAATCATAGACAAGCATATTTTGAAAATACTTTATGAAAACAATTACATAAACGATAAAAAAATTAACCCTAAAAGGTACATTGAAATTGAGAAAATTTTGAATGAAATTGCAAATGAACTTGGAATGGATCTTGCACGCCTTGACCTTTACCTATGGTACATGGAAACAGGAACAATTCTCAAGTAATTTCTTGATCTTTAATGCCCTTTCAAGATCATCCCTTGTGTTTATGTTTAAAATCAAAAGTTTGTTTGAAAAAGGAAATATAATGTCTTCAGTGTTATCATAAACAATATTTATTCCAACATAAACTATTTTATTTTTTATAAAAACAGCACCTGCAAGGCTGTTATTTTTAAAATTCTTTGTTATTTCTTCCAAATCCCTGTATGTTACAAATGGTATATCGGATGCTATTGTTAAAAATTTCTTATCAAGATTTTCAAGAAGGAATTTCACATCGTTACAATAATCAATTCCTCCTGTATCAATAAAATCGTAGTTTTTTCTAACATAATCATAGGTTTTGGGTGCATTTTTTGATACAGCAACAATGCATTTCAATCCCGCCTGAACAACAGATTCGCATGCTATATCGATCAATCTTTTTTCTCCAAAATACTGTATCTGTTTTTCATCACCGAACCTGGTACTTTTTCCACCGGCCATCACAACACCATACATAGTATCACCATGGTAATTGCTCTTGATATTTCATTCATTGCACCAAGAACGTCACCATTAACAAAACCGAAATTTTTCAATGAAATTATTGAAATTGTCAATGAAACTAAAAAGCCAATGAATGAGAAAAAGTAGAAATAATTAAAATATAAAATCAATGGTAGTGTAATAATTATTCCAATGATCAAATAATAAAATTTGAAATTTTTTTGAAAAAGTGATCCCAGACCTTCATTTTTCGGCTTATTCAACAATCCGCCCATCATGGAGAATTTGGCTGATAATTCTGAAATTATGAAAAGTGTTAAAACATTGAAAATGTTGACTTTAATTGAATAAAGGGAAAATGTTTCAAGAAGTATAACAATCAATGTTGAAAAAAGTGCAGCAATGCCCGTGTTCACATCCTTCAATGCCCTTATCTTTTTCTCCCTGTCACCCTTTGCCATAACACCGTCAGAAAAATCAGCAAGGCCATCAAGATGTAAAAGACCCGTTATTGAATAAAGAAAAATTATTGATAAAATAGAAAGAATGATCTTTGGTATGAAATTAAAGAAATAGAAAAAAAGTGCTGGAGGAATTGAAATAATAAGAGAAATTAGTGGTAAAAGATATGTTTCCTTACTTGCCTTTTCAATGTCCCTTCCACCCGGTATCTTTGTGAAAAAGCCAATGAGATTGATCATAAAATTCAAATATATTTTAAGTATTTCAAATTTGTTTTAATATGTTTATACTTGTTATATCAAATACGGAAGTTGCGAACATTAAGGGATTAACAATTGCAGGAGAAAGTCCAGAGCTTGTAAAATTCACACCTGTTGCTGATGCGGAATTTTTATTCTACAATAAACCAATAACCATTGATGCAATACCTGTAACACCCGAGGGCCATCCAACGCCTGCAATAATTACAAAGGCATCAAAGATTCTTTCAAAATTTCCCGTCCTTGTTGTGAGGTCAGGAGCAGAAATACCACCATATGTTCCCCATTCTAACATTTACGATAAACCTGGATTGAACATTGTTGAAAAAACTGCCCTGCCTGAACTTGAAAGAATTCTGGAAAAATCTGAAGTACTGGGTAAGGAACTATCCTTTGTTAATGAAGTTTACATTGGTGAAAGCATTCCAGGTGGAACAACAACAGCAATGGCAATACTTAATTCACTTGGCTATGATTCAATTGTTTCCTCGGCAGGTCCAAACAATCCTGTTGAACTTAAAAGAAAAATAATATCCATGGCTTTCCAGAGAGAGAAACCAAAGGATGACTGGTACCATAACCTTAAGGAATACGGTGATCCCATGATGGCATTTGTTGTTGGCTTTTCCCAGGGTTTCAATGGAAAAATTTATCTTGCGGGCGGGACACAGATGCTTGCCGTTGCAGCATTGCTGAAAGAATCAGGTATAAAACCTGAAAAGATTTTAACAACAAAATACATAGTTAATGATAAAAGTTCAACCTTTGTTAAAACAGCAAGGGAAATAGGAATAGAATATTATTCAGCAAACCTTGATTTTTCAAATTCAAGGTTCAAGGGTCTCAGGGACTATGAGAATGGTTACGTTAAGGAGGGTGTTGGTGCAGGAGGATCAGTTTATCTGGCTGAAAAATCAGGATTTTCTCCTCAAGATGTTTGCAAAAAGGTAGAGGAAATCTATGAAAATATCACTGGAAAAAAATGAAAAATGGATAATAGTGAAATATCCATTTCCAATGAAAACAATCACATCAGCCTTTTATTCTGGAGGTGTTAAAAAAATAAATGGATTTTTCATTGTTTCCGTAAATAAGGACTTCAATGATCCAGAACCTGAAAAAATAATGAAAAAATTCTCTTTAGAAAATAAATTAAAAAATTTTGCTGGATTTATGACTGCAGTGGATCTTGAAAAACATGCTGTTTTTTATGAAGATCAAAATTTTTTTGTCCTGCAGACTTTAGGTCTTGGACATAACTGTGTTCCCGGTGAAGGTTGTAAAAAGGGAAGAACAATAAACACTGCTGTTGTTTACAAAAAAAGTTTATCAATGATAGGTGCACTGGATATGGTTCAATTAATAATTGGATCAAGAACCTATACATTGTGCAGGGAAAAGAAAATTGCCGGTACATCAACTGACAGTTTTTTGCTATCATTCATCTTTGATAAAAATGGACCAAAGTATTCTGGCTATGCTACTGAAATAGGTAAAGATCTTTCCATGATCATTAAAGATGTTACTGAAAAAAATATAAATAATTTTGAATCCAATGATTGTTGAGAAAATTTTTGATTTTTTAATTTTAATGAAATCATTGTCTAAAAAGGCTATGATGCTTGATTAAAAATTTTAAGGAAATTATGTTTTAAAAATCATGATAAATCTAAAAAATAGAGCCTTAAACAGGGCTAAAAAATATTTAAAAATTAAGAAGGTACATCTAGGACTATTTTTTCATTTGAAGCATCCTCTAAGGATTTTTTCATGGTCTCTTTCAAGAAAAAGGATATAATCCCTCCTATAATCGATATCAGAGCAAGCAAAAGCAACAGATCCTTTATTCCAATTTCTAGGAGGAGTATAGGGAAAAAGAAGGTGCTTATGGCAGCTCCTGTTTTTCCTGCAGCTGCAGATAAGCCATGCCCGGTTGTTCTATATTTTACAGGGAAAAGTTCTGCAGGTAATATGAATGTGGTTTGATTCGGCCCGAAATCAATGAAGAAGAAAGTAAGTGAATACAATAGGAATGCTAGGTCAAAAGGTATGGTAACTCCTACAACCTTAGTTCCCTTTGTTATCATTACAGAAGATACGATTATATATAATATAGCCATCATAAAGAAACCCTGGATCTGAATAGTTTTTCTGCCTATTTTATCCAGAAGAGCAACAGCTGTAAAGTACCCAAAAAATCCAACCATAAATGGCAAGCCGGCAATCAATACTTTCATTGGTAATGTTGTAGCAGGAAGTATTGTTGAAACTATAGGACTTGAGTATATACCTGTACCATAGAGGGCCATGTCTATTATAAACCAGGAGCTCATGGTTATTGCAAGTGTTTTCCAGTAAGATCTAATAAAGATCGAGAAATTTGATACTTTTGTGGAAGCCTTTACTTTTTCAGCATTTTTTACACCCAGTACCTCTTTGGCTTTATTAGCTTCATCCGTGTTATTTTTAACGAGAAGAGAATACCTTGGGGTTTCGGGCAGCTTTCTTCTTAAGTATATAACAGCTATAGCTGGAATTGCCCCAAAAGCAAGCATAAACCTCCAGGCAATATCTGCTGGTAAAGCAACGACGGAGATCATACCCACTGCTACCGCAACAACAGACCCTATGCCCTGGTTTGCAAATACAAGACCTATAAGTTTACCACGATCTTTTGTGTTAGAGTATTCGCTCATTATAGTTGCACTAATAGGATAGTCACCGCCAATTCCAATGCCCAGTAAAAATCTTGTAATAAACAGGAAAATAAAATCCGTAGAAAAAGCGCTTAAAATTGCACCTATGGCCAAAATGGTTGCTTCAATTCCATAAACTTTTTTTCTACCAAAAATATCTGCTATTCTACCGAATAATATCTGACCTATAACTGCAGCAGCTAGAGCTGAAGTACCTATTAGGGCTTTCTGTATAGTGTTAAGGTGAAATGCTGTAGGGTATGGCCCTGTTAGAAGTATAAGGACAATCCCTATAATAAAAAGATCATATGCATCGGTGAAAAAGCCCATGCCAGATGTAAACCATATTTTAAGATGTCCCATGTTTAATCTCACAGAGTCTATGTCTTCAAACGGATTTTTTTCAGTCATTTTTTCACCAATAAAGATAATCCAAACATATTATATATATTTTTACTACATAATCTATATATCAATATATAAAATATATAGAAATGTAATATTTACATATTAAAAAATATGGATGCTGAATTTTCCATAGGAAAATAAGTGATGATTTTATATAAAATAAAATATTTAATTTTAATGACCCTTGTCATTTTATTTTTAAAGATCTTTGCCCATTAATTTATCATTTTTGATAGTAATAAGAATTTTGTGTAAGCAGGAACTACCTCCTGAAGAGGTATTCCCAGGGAAGCAAAATGAAATTAAAAATTTTATAGGCTAAAAGAGCACATCACTTACCTCATTTCATCTTATATTTTTTCATACTCCAGAACTCCCTTTTCTTCTGTTTCCAAGTATTTTATGTACCTGTCCGGGAATACAAGTGGGAGTTTTTGTTTACGAGTAAGAACCATTAGCAGAACTTGAACTCTTTCTGATGCCACTGTTTTCTGGAAAAGTCCTCTTTTCTTTTCAATATATATGTATATACAAGATCATAGAAGTTAAAATTATGAGAAATGGAAGTATGCTGTTAAGCTCATCAACGAGAGTTCCTTGTTTTATCTTAAAAATACCTAAAGCAAAAACCGAAATGATAATCGTAAAAATTAATAATGGAAAATAAAGTACTAAATATGCCCTCATAACATAGGCATACCTTATACTTCTGATTATTGGAAATAATATGAAAAAGGATAAAATGAATATTATTATAAAATCATCAAATATAGAATAATGTGTGTTTTTCGGGTATATATCTGCAAAATAAATAACGAGAATAGTAAATATAAAAATTGAGATTATAGTTAGCAAAATCTCTTACACGAAATCTTTTTTACCATTCCCAAGCATGAAATTCCCCTCACTAGCTAATAAAAAATAAATAAAAAATTTATGGTTATAGCAGTATCTCCGAAAGGAAGCAATCATTTTCTTAAAACATATTATTTTCATTTTTTTAATTTTGACTTTTGGTAATTTGATAGAAACAGATATTCATTGTATATCCTATGAAAAAGAGACCTATAACTTATGCAAATAGACTTGAAGTGGAGAATATCTAGGGATACTTTGTAAGTAAAGTTACAAAGTTCGGAAACAGTGCCAAAATAGACTGCCCAAAAGAATACATAGGTAGGACAGTTTATGTGATAGTGATATGAACAGGGATAGATTAATAGAAGTCATGAAAAAAGTTCTTTTGTCTGCACCTGCATGACGATGATGTGTAAGAGTCGGAGTTTGGCAACCGTTATGATGCTTGACCTTCGAGGTCGTTTAATAGAATGGTTGCCTACGCTTCGACCTAATACCCTGAAACAAGGGTGAATAGGAGCTTGTCGAGAAAACTCCGACCTTAAGACTCTTACACCAAAAAATAAGAGGTGAAAAAATGAAAATTGGATTAGATATCCACAAGGAAAGTGTGTACGTGACAGCATTGGACGAAGATGGAAAAGTCTTAGAGCAATATGAAATGCCAAACAGTAATGAAGAATGGACAAAATTCAAAGAGAAATACAT
>JAVRLK010000043.1:0-9446 GCA_031961545.1 Thermoplasmatota archaeon
GGAATTTGAAAAATTTTTTATGATCAATTTTATTTAACCTTTCAAAGGAGGTCTAAGGATGGATACACTATCCATAATAATCTTAATTTCATCGTTGATTGCGCTGATTTACGCTGGTGTTCAGGCATATTTTATAATCAGGGAAGATGAAGGAACGGAAAAAATGAAGGAAATTGCAAGGGCAATACAGGAGGGATCAAAGGCATTTTTGAATAGACAATACAGAACAGTAGCAATCGTTGCCGCAATACTTGCAATAATAATTGCATTGGCCTTACCTGATGGATGGATCCTTGCCACAGGTTTTGTTGTTGGTGCCGCAGGATCGGCAATAGCAGGATACATTGGAATGCACATATCAATAAGGGCAAACGTCAGAACAGCAAACAAAGCAAAGGAAGGTATAAGGAAGGCATTCTCACTGGCCTTCAGAGGTGGATCAGTTACAGGTCTATCCGTTGTGGGCATTGCCCTTCTGGGTTTAAGTGTTTTCTATTTCTGGTTGAAGAACCCTGAACTTATGGTTGGTTTCATTTTTGGAGCATCCCTGATAAGTCTCTTTGCAAGGGTTGGTGGTGGTATTTACACAAAGGGTGCGGATGTTGGTGCTGACCTTGTTGGAAAGGTAAGGTATGGAATACCCGAAGATGATCCTAGGAATCCTGCAGTGATAGCGGATAACGTTGGAGACAACGTTGGTGACTGTGCAGGTATGGGTGCAGATCTTTACGAGACTTATGTGGTTACAGCACTTTCATCAATGCTTCTTGCATACACGCTAAATCTTCCATATCAATATGTTGTTCTTCCGTTAATATTTGGAGCAATTGCGATCCTTGCAACATTAATATCAATACCCTTTGTAAGCGTTAAGGATACAAGGTGGATAATGGGTGGTCTTTACAGGGGTGTTGTTATAACAACAATAATTTCAGCCATAGGTTTCTATTTAATTTCCATTTATGTTGTAAACGACATACGTGTTTTCTATGCCGGTCTTATAGGTCTTGTTATAATGGCACTGCAGGTTGTTATAACAGAATATTATACAAGCTATAAGTTCAAACCAACTTTGAAGATATCCGAATCCAGTCAGAGCGGAACTGGAATTACAATAATAACAGGTCTTGCCTATGCTCTTCAGGCAAGTTTTGTTCCTGCTCTTTACATTTCCGCAGGTATTCTGATAGCATTTTACATATTCGGTGGATCCATAACAGGCATGGGCATATACGGAATTTCAGTTGCGGCAACGGCCATGCTTTCCGTTGCTGGCATAATAATATCCATTGATTCCTTTGGCCCCATAACGGATAATGCCGGTGGAATTGCAGAGATGGCAGGATTGCCCGAGGATGTTAGAAAAATAACTGATCCACTTGATGCTGTTGGTAACACAACAAAGGCTGTTACAAAGGGTTATGCAATAGGCTCTGCGGCTCTTGCAGCACTTTCACTCTTTGCAGCATACTATGAGGTAATAAGCGCACATGGATACACAATCAGCCTTCTTACAATTATAAATCCTCTAGTTCTAGTTGGTCTTTTCATAGGTGCAACATTACCATTCTTCTTCACATCATTCCTTATGAACGCTGTTGGAAAGGCAGCCTATTCCATAGTTAAGGAAGTAATAAGGCAGTTTGATGAAATCAAGGGCCTTATGGAAGGAAAGGCAAAGCCGCAGTATGATAAATGCGTTGACATTGTTACAAGAACAGCATTAAGAGAATTGGTTTTACCAGGAGTGATCGCTGTAGTAACACCAATTGCAGTTGGCTTAATACTCGGTCCACTTGCACTTGGCGGTCTTCTTCTCGGTGTTATACTTTCAGGATTCGCTCTTGCGATCATGATGACAGTTGGCGGTGGAGCCTGGGACAACGCCAAAAAGTACATTGAACTTGGTAACTTCGGTGGAAAAGGATCAGAGGCACATAAAGCGGCTGTTGTTGGTGATACAGTTGGAGATGCTCTTAAAGATACTGCTGGGCCAGCAATAAATCCTCTTGTTAAGGTTGTGAACACAATATCAATACTCTTCCTTGCAGTTATACTCGCATTCCACCTTCTCTAAATTTTTTTTTTGATTATTTTTAAATATAAGGAATGATTTCTGCCCTAACATGTTCTGTCCAAAGTGCGGGTCATTGATGCACCCGAAAAATGGAAAGTGGGTATGTTCAAAGTGCGGTTATGAAATGCCAATCGATAAAAAGGAAAGTGATAGGATTGTTGATAAGGCAAAGGAGAAGGAATTGATTTTGATCAACAATGAATTCAATACATTGCCTGTGGATGATAATGTTGTCTGCCCCAAATGCGGTAACAGGGGAGCATACTGGATGCTAAAGCAGACAAGGGCTGCGGATGAGCCTGAGACAAGGTTCTATATATGTACTAAATGCGGTTACAGGTGGAGGGAATATTGATTTTTAAATCAATAAAAAATTTTTATTTAAACTAAATCTCTATTTCAATTGAGAATTAATTAAAAAGAATCTATGAAAATTTTTTATTTTTTATTGTCATAATGTTCTTTACCCATGGAACATCCAAGAAAAGAACTGAGAGAAAAACCTCGATACAGATGGTATGTACTTACCGTTGTTCTTCTAGGTGCATTTATGTCCGCACTGGATCTAAACCTTATGAACATTATTAATCCTGTTCTCAGGGAAGTTTATAAACAGCCTCTTTACATTATTGAATGGGCAACACTCGCATACCAGTTAACACTTACAGTTCTTCTTCCAATTCTTGGAAGGATATCAGATGTTTATGGTAGAAAAAAGTTCTACAATATTGGATTTGTCATTTTCATTATCGGTTCCGGAATGGTCGGTTTGGGTTTAAGCATTCAATGGATTATCATGTGGAGGATCATTCAGGCCGTTGGTGCCACATTCCTCCAGAGTAACAGCATAGCAATAATAACAGCAAATTTCCCATCAAATGAAAGGGGAAAGGCAATAGGCATACAGGGTGCTGTACAGGGAATAGGTATGGCAATCGGACCAAGCTTTGGTGGATTTCTTATACAGTATCTTTCATGGAACTATGCATTTTACATTAATGTTCCTGTTGGAATTGTTGGTACAATCCTTGCCTATTACATTTTACCTGAAACAAAGTCTGAAAAGGGTTACGTAAAAATAGATTACCTGAGTGCAGCTCTTTTTGCAACATTTCTCTCAATGTTCTTATTTAATTTTTCAATGAGTTCGAACGAATTCTGGCCAGATGAATACCTATATGGTTTATATGCCCTTTCTTTAATTTTCTTCCTTATTTTCGTATATGAAGGCAGAAGGTCAAATGAACCTATAATAGATTTTTCACTTTTAAAGAACAGGTTCTATGTTGCCGGTAACTTTTCAGGCATGATATCCTATCTGATAATAGGAGGAACCATGTTCGTTTTTCCATTTTATCTTGAATATGTTCTTAAATATTCACCGGCTCTTGCAGGATCCCTTTTAATAATAATTCCCGCCTTTATGTCCGTAGGAACACCAATAAGTGGTACATTATCGGATAAAATAGGTTACAGGTTACCAACATTTATCGGTTTCCTGTTAATTTCTTTGGGAACATTAATGGTTGTTATTTTCTCAAATGCAACAACGAACATTTATGAGATCATAATTTTTCTTTTGATAATTGGGCTTGGGATGGGTATTTTCACAGCACCAAACAACAGTTCAATCATGGGCATTTCACCACCAGGAAAATTGAGCCTTGTTGGTGGATTTCTTAACATGATGAGGAGTCTGGGTTTAATATTTGGTGTGAGTTTTACAACATTTGTTTATGAATTGAACATGCAGGGTAAATTATACAATCTACCACCAGTTGTTCTTGAATCATTCAGAAACAGTATGACCATGCTTTTTGTGTTTTCGGTGATAGGATTAATACTTACATTGGTTAAAGGGAGGGCAAAGGTTGAAAAGGTCACTCATTTACCAGTATCAATGGAATAGGTGAAAGTTCAATTACCTCCTTTTCAACCTTTCCAAGTGCAAGTTCGCTTGAGAAATACCTGAACTTGTATGAAATACCTTTTCTTCCCCTTGATGCTATCATTATATCACTCTTCTTTGCCTCATCAAGTATAGCATGGACTTTATTTTCACCCATGAATTCTTCAATTTCAATTTTAACATTAAGACTGTTTGAATAATCCATCAGAGTGTTAACCATATGCTGGTTTTTTATCTTTCCAAAATGTAACATTTTAACCTCCGCACCAAAATGTGCCGCAAAGTTTATTGAAAGCATGCTTGCCCTGAAGGAGTACTTGCTTCCGCTTGTTGGATTAAGTATCCTTTTTATTGGCCTGCACTCACTCTTTGGCATCATTAGGAATGTTGGAATTTTACTTTTTTCTATCACCTTTCTTGCAGTGTAACCAAGTTTTAGTTCTTCCGATCCAAGTTTGGAACTTGTTGCTAGTATTATTAAATTTATATTATTTTTCTTAGCATAATTTATTATTGTTCTTGAAGGCAATCCGAATTCAATCCTTGAATCCTCTATTTTTACATTTTTTTTAAGAAGTAAATTTTTAAGCTCTTCCAGCGCTTCCTTTTCAATGGATTCAAGAACATCAAGGTGATCAGCAGAATATCCTGAATATAAAAGTGTTGATTCACCGCTTATGTCAACAACACCAAGAAGATAATAATTCGCATTTGGTAATATGTTTGATATATATTCAGCTGCCTTTAATGTTACGGGATTTTTATTTGTCGGAATTAGTATTCTCTTTAAAGATTCATATTCTAAAAATTGGGGCATCAACCGAACATATGTAAATGTTCTATATATAAATTACCACTGCTAGATGAATAATAAAACTATAAAAATAAATGATATATTTTGTTTTGATTTTAAAATCTTTATTTTATAAATATTATATTCTCAATTCCTTTCTCTTGATTTTATTTGCACACTTTTACACAAAATTTCCACAATTTTTTCAAAATTTTAAATTTTGAAAAATGTCCAAAAGTGGATAGGATTTTTAACAAATATGTATAAACATTAACCAAAAATTTTATAAACTGTATAAATAATTATACATTGAGGGATATGATATGACCGAGCATACAGACCTGGAAAGCAAAGAAGTTGCTGAAAAAGTGGCTGCCCAGTCAGACAAAAAGCTAAGAAAGGCACTAACCCTGCAGGATCTGTTCTTTCTTTCCATGGGCGGAATAATTGGTTCAGGGTGGTTGCTGGGAGTAGCTGGTGGAGCAAGCATTGCAGGGCCTGCAGCAATAGTTTCCTGGATAGTGGGAGGAATAATAGTATTGTTTATAGCTCTTGTTTTCGCTGAAATATCAGGTGCCATTCCAAAATCTGGCTCGATCGTTAGATATCCTCATCTTGCATATGGGCCTTATACAGGATATATATTGTCATGGGCTTACCTTCTCTCTGCGGTTACCGTTCCAACTGTGGAGGCTGAGGCTGTACTTAGCTATGCTTCAATATACATACCGAATCTATTTACCACTGAGACAATTTCAACAGCATCAGGTCCCCACTCAGTGAGTATTTTGACAGGCTTTGGTATTCTTATCGGAATGGTTCTTCTTGTTGCATTCTTCTTCCTTAACTATGCGGGTATAAGGTTCCTTGGAAAATTTAACACTGTTGCAACATGGTGGAAATTTATTATACCAACAGCGACTTTCATTTTGTTATTGTTCTTATTCCAGGGTAGCAATTTTACAATATCAGGTTTTGCACCATATGGATGGGGCAATGTTTTCTATGCTATCCCGGCCGCAGGAATAGTGTTTGCATACCTCGGTTTCAGGCAGGCTCTGGAGTTTGGTGGTGAAGCAAAGAATCCTCAAAGGGACGTGCCAAGGGCAACAATTTATTCGGTTATTGTAGCTATAGTTCTTTATACATTGCTACAGGTTGCATTCATAGGAGCGATAAGATGGATTCCTGCAGAAACGGGATCATTGGCACCTGGATCCTGGTCCGGAATTACATCTGTAACAATTGGTAGTGCACCGTTCTTCACAGAATTAACCAACAGCGGATTGGCTGCGCTTGTTGCATTTTCATATCTTTTACTTATAGATGCATGGATTTCACCATCAGGTACAGGATGGATTTACCTTGGTAACGGAGCACGTGTTTTCTATGGTATTGCAGCAGATGGATATTTGCCAAAGAAATTATTGGATATATCTGAAAAAACACGTGTACCCTGGGTTGCCCTGATAGCTGCTTTGATAGTAGGATTCATATTTTTCCTGCCATTCCCATCCTGGTATCTCTTTGTTGGATTCATATCCAGTGCAACGGTATTGACCTATGTAATCGGCCCAATTGCCCTTCACGCATTCAGGAAACATGCACCTGAACTTAAAAGGCCATTCAGGTTACCTGGGGCTTCGGTTATAGCACCCATCGGTTTCATAGGTGCAGGTTTAATTGTTTACTGGTCAGGATTTCAAACATTGTCTCTCGTTTACGGTTCGGTGTTCATTGGACTATCTTTATTCTATCTCTTCTATGCTCCATCCAAGGTTGGGTTAAGCAAGACTTATTCATATGTTGTGGGAATAATACTGTTGATTACTATGGCATTCACAACCTACTGGTCATATGCAATGATTGACTATCCACCACCAAATGAAACATTTATCCAGAATCTGGAAGCATTCTTACTGGTATATTTCCTGGATTTAATATTGGTCATAGGAACCACATTGGCAACATATAGGATGGTAAAGCCAGAGCAAAAGGAAATGTTTAGATCTTCATGGTGGTTATTGGCACTAATATTCATATCATTCTTTGTTTCTTACTTTGGTGCATTTGGTGTTACAACAATAATATCAAATGCTCCAGTAATATCATTCTTACAATTCCCATGGGATACAATCATAATGATAGTGCTTCTCTTCATATTGTATCTATTCGGTCTTAGAGCTGGTTATAAGACAGAGGATCTACAGGCTGTCATTGAGGAACAGACCACTCCAGAAGAACTTCCACAGTAAAAAAATAATTTTTTCTATTTTTTATAATTATTTTAATTTATAAAAATAAAATTGTAACGTTAATCTATCTTAAGCTTTTGCACATTCTTTATTTTCCTGTTTGAAATATTTTGAGAAAAAAATTTGAAAAAGTATAAAATTAAATAATACTCATTTTTTTCAGGACTAAATATGCGGCCACAAGATCCTCCAGACCAATTCCCATTGATTTAAAAACAGTTCTCTTAAAGTTTTTATATTTTTCACTGTTTTTGACAAGATCCTTTAGTTCGATGACTTTTTCTTTGCCATTTTTATTCAAATATTCTATTATTTCTGATGATTCCTTTAAAGATTGATCAAAATGTTCTACAACAATTAATTCACTCTTTTCAAGAACATCGTTTGATACCTCCCTTCTTCCAATAACATTAGCTCCGGCAAGGTTAATGTGATATCTTTCCCCAATATCTTTTGAAGAAAATATTGGTTCCTTTGAATTTGTTATGCAGGTGATTAGATTTGCATTTTTTAGTGAATCCTTTACATTTTTCATTGGAATCATTGGTGAATCCGTTTTTTTATTATTTCTTTCTACAAATTCCCTTGCATGTTCAAAGTTTCTTGAATATACCCTGATTTCTTTTGGATTGAATAAAGTTAGAATACCATCTAGCTGTGTTTCGGCCTGGAATCCTGAACCAATAAGTGTGAATATAGGATCCCTTTCCCTGAAAAGTATCTTTGATGCAAGTGCTGTAACGGCACCAGTTCTCATCTGACCAAGTCTGTTTGCCTCAATAACAGCAATTTTTTCAAAGTTTTTTAGATCAAAAACAATCACCACAAATTTTGCCTCACCATTTCCGGATATGTATGTTTTAAGACCTGCAATACCGTACCTTTTTATCAATGCGGGCATTGTGTTCAATGTGAATTCTTCAGTTTTTATCCTATCCCTAGCGTTTGAATATGCCTCTCCGTTTGCGTAATCAATGAAAATTTCCTCAAGTGATCTTATGAGTTCATCCATTTTTAAATTTTCTTCAACATTCTTTTCGCCAACGAAAATCATAGCTTTGCCAGTTCCTCCTCAATTTCCCTGTAATTCGGTTCCTTACCAGGATCCTCGCTTATCCAGGAATATCTTATTATACCCTTTTCATCAATTATAAACACAGCCCTCTTTGAAACCTGAAATCCAGATATATTTCCAAAGTTTTCATGCAAACCGCAGTAATTTTTTGAAATTTCCTTTTTCACATCGCTTAAAAGTGTGAAATTCAACCTGTTCTCCTTTGCAAATGAAGCAAGACAGAATGGTGAATCAACACTTATTCCAATAACGTTTGCGTTGAATTTATTAAAGTTTGCCATTGAATCCCTGAACGTGCATAGTTCCTTTGTACAGACAGATGTGAATGCTCCGGGGAAGAATGCAAGTATTATCTTTTTTCCGAAGAATTCTGAAAGCTTCCTCATCTTCATATTATGGTCAGGTAATTCAAAATCCTGTGCCTTTTCTCCAACCTTCATTACCATTTATATCACCGATAAAACAATGTAAAGCAAATATTTAAAATGTTATTTTCAAATTTTGGAAAATGTTAAATCTGTTTAATGTTTACAAAAAACTATGAACAAGAAGGAGATCGGTCACACCGGTGAATATGTTTTTCCAATTGGTCTTGGAACCTATAATATAAAAAGTTACAAGAGGGCAATGGAATCTTTTTTATATGCAATACAGAGTGGGGTTGAGTTGATTGACACAGCCCAGATATACGGTACCGAAGATTTTGTTGGTGAATTGATAAAGAAGGCTGGTAGGGAAAAGATATTTGTTGTTACAAAAATCTGGCCCGATAAACTATATTCAGAAGATCTTGTTCAAAAAGCTGCGGAAAATTCATTGAGAAGGCTTGGGGTTCCATATGTTGATCTAATGCTCATTCACTGGCCAAACAGGGAAATTAGCATAGAAAGGCAGGTGAAAAATTTTGAAATAGTATGTAAAAAGGGTTACACAAGGTATATGGGTGTTAGTAACTTCAATTCTCAAGATTTAAAAAAGGCAATAGAATCAACTAACTGTGAAATTCATGCTGATGAGGTGAAATTTAGTGTTATGGACAGGAAAAATTATTTTGATTTAAAGGAAATAATTATGGAAAGAAAAATAACAATTTTGGCATATACGCCAATAGAAAGGGGGAATTTATCACAAAATTCAGTTTTGGTAAATATAGCCCGTAAATATAATGTTTCACCTGTTCAGTTGAGTATTAATTATTTAATTCAGAAAGAGAATACAATACCAATACCAAAAACAGAGAACAAAGATCATTTGGTTGAAATATTAAGGGCAATGAATTTTTCAATTCAAAAAGAGGATGTTCAGATCCTTGATAAAATTTGAATAAAAAAATTTAA
>JAVRLK010000044.1:0-9216 GCA_031961545.1 Thermoplasmatota archaeon
ATCCTGTTGTTCCTGCAATGACTGAATGGCTTGATGGAAATTCCCACCTGTTAAAGATAACTGGTGTGAGATTTTTATCATTTATTCCGATGAATATTCCATCCTTCATTTCAATGTAATCTGTCAGGAATGGAAAGAAGAGTGAAACACCATGGCTTTGAATGTACCTTGAATTCTGAATAAAATCTCTACCAACAGGGAATAGATTGAACATTACCCTTTTCTGTGAAAAAATTGCCCTAGCAGGTAGGAAAAGATGTTTCCTTAATATGTATGATATTTCATTTGCAAGTGTTTTTGATTCCTTTTTATTTTTACCCTTTGGAAAAAACGCTATGGAAAAGCTGAAAATTCTTCCCTTACCTGCTAAAATATATTCTTCAAGTGCCTTTGCACTTTCAAGTTTATATTCAAGCTTTTTTGCCCTTGATATCCATCCCTTGTAATCGTTTATTTCACCCTCTATTTTCTCCACTTCCCAGTCAAGAATTTTCAAAATCTTATCATTCTCAACAGGTCTTATTTTTATGTAAATATCAACGGATCTGTCCGATCTTATTATTTCCCTTAAAATTCCAAAGCCCAACCTTTTCGGGAATTCATGGCTCAATATGGGTTCATAGTAAAAATTTCCCAGTTTTGTGTGATCCCTAAAAAAAATCACACTAAATTCGTTCTCCAAATTCCCTTTCATTCAAAATCACCCAGATGATTAAAAAAATTAACGTTAAAATAGATGAAATAAAGAGAAATTTTACTTTTGATAAATAAACTGAAAGGATGGAAATAGAATAAATTAAAATGAAAAGATAGTGCCTTTTCATCAACATCTGATTTATGAAAAGTGCTGAATTTATTAAAAAAATGCCCCATAGGGATTCAGTGAAATAAAATAGTATGGAAGAAAAGGCAAGTGAAAATATATGAAGATAGAGAATTGTTTTCATAATTTCACCATAATGTAAGGTATAAATTACTGTATTCATGCATGGTCAGGGGTTCAACATCAATTCCAATGTTTAAAAGACCCTTCCTGAGAACATCATACCTTTCCATAAGTTTCTCCCTCACAAAATTAATATTCTTTTCACCCTTGATTTCACCGTATGAAATATTTAAAACAATGAGGAATATCTTTTTCCAGTAGTTACTTTCAATTTTCCTTATCAAATTTTCAATACTTCTCCCGATTGAATATAGTTTTTCATTTTTTATGGCATAATTTATGTTCCCCCTTACGGAATAAACATAAATGTTTAAAGAAAAATCGAGAGAGTTTAAAAAATTAAGAAAATTTTCAAAAACTTCATTTTTATCGTTTTCATCCATGAGATCTAAAGAAATTCCATTTGCCCTAAGAGCCATCATCCAGCCTTCCGAGTATTCCCAGATTATTCCATTCCTATCCTTTCCTTTAATGTAAATCTTATCGTTTATCATGCTTTTATCATAATTTTTCTTCGAGATAAACCATAGAAAAGCCATGTAAAGGTAAATGTCTAGATCAACATTCTCAATTTTGTAAATGACAGTAAAGATTGCAAATGGAATTATTATTGCAAAGAAGGCATTTATAAAAAATGAAAGGACAATTATGATTGAAACGTAAAAGATTATTCTGATTATCTGGAAAAATGTTAAATTCATTATCATATGATCAGTACCAATGTTTTCAGGTATGTCAAACTCCATTTTTAACCACCAAACTTTGGTGTATATTTCAATGAATTTGAAATTGAATTAATTCCCCTTCTGCTGAATTTTGTTATGTTTTCACCAAGAAATATCCTTGGCATAAATGTGCTTATCAATGGATATCCGCTTTCAGATAGGACAAAGGAAACAAACCTTGGAACAAGCAATGCAACTGCAAATATTGAAATCCAGAAAAGTGGATCCTCTATGAAGGCAAGGAGAATTAAAACAGGAGACATAAAGAAAAGTTCCATGGATCTGTCTATCAAAGAAATCCATATCTTTTTCCCAATCCTTTCCGTCCTTGGATGCATGAGGAAAAGGGATCCAACAGGTAAGAAAATGATGAGGAAATAAATCCAGACTATTCTCATAACGAGGGCTATTGTGAATAAAAGCATAACGCTAACAAGAGCAAGAAGGATAAAAAATTCCAGAAGACCATTTGTGCCGAAATAGTTTAAATTGAAATTCTGGAAATAGTTCCATGGCCACATGTTAAGGCTTTCAATACCGTGGAACGGTGATGGCTGCCCGTTCCAGACAATGTTAAGACCAGAATAAAGATAATTGTAGAGGATCCTTGAGAAATCCATTATACCATCAGATAAAAATAGAGAAAGATATGCAAGAACTATTCCAAAGAATATTCTTGGGAGATATTCCTCAATGTTAATTTTCCCGAATCTTGTAAAGTGATCAAAGAGATATGAGATTGCTGAAATTATTAAAAATATTGAAAAAAATGGTGCAACAATGAAATTTAGTATTGTAACATTCAAGTTCACTGAAACATCCATGCCAATCTGTGCATATGTTTCATACCCGGGGTTCAATCCATTCGGTATCCACATGGGGTTTGTTGAAGGTATCATACCATTGTTCAGTACATGTGGAAATGAAAAGTTAGGATCCAGGAATGGATAAATGAAAAGACCCCATAATATTCCAACTGCAGATATAAGTAATGAGTTGAGCAAGAGAAACATTTGTGTGAAAAAAGCGTTCACTATGTCAACTATTCCCAAATTATTCACCCGTTGGCAATGTAACTTATAACATTAACTATAACTGTCGCACCAAGTATTATAACCGATGCAAGAATCATTACTGGTAGATCATGTTTGAATTTCATAATGCCCTCCCTGTCATCCTTGTGCCAGAAAAGGAAAATACCTTCCCAGATCCACATTATTGAAAGAATACTTACAGCAACACTGTTTATAACAAAAATCATTCTTCCAAGAAGGTTCTGCAATGATTGTGTTGCATTGGTTTGCAATTCCACTGGAACACTGTTTACTCCTATCACTGTACTCTGTACAAAAAAAGGGGATAGGATCAGTGCCTGGATCAGTATGAAAACCAAAACCTTCATGCTATCACCCCAGATCCAAGAATTATAATCTTTTATATAAATTTTATTTTATATTTTTTATAAACTTTATAATTTTTATAAATTTAATGAAAATTTTCCAATGAAAAATTTTTATATTTCTTATAATTTCAGGAATTATGAACGGGGAGGAAAGGGCCTCCATAGGTATTAAGTCAAAGACAAAGAAACTTTTGAACTATGTAGCTGCTGAAATCATATATGAGGTGGGTAGATCGGACCTTACCTGGGATGATCTTCTCATATATTTATCAAAGGTTTATATGGACATTAAGGAAAAGGATATTGATGCTCTCATAATAAAAAATTCAATATTTGATTCCGAAGAATTTTTAAAAATAAGAAAGAAATTAAAAATATAAAATCTATTGATACATTTTTCCTTGATAGAAAAATTTTTTATTTGACTTTTTGATATATGCTTTTATGCAACATAATGCCAAAATATTCATGATTGTAATAGTGATAATAACACTACTACCCCAGGGACTTGTTTTATCCCAGAGTTTTTCAATGTCTCCCTTCCTTGGACCCATGGCAAAACAAACAACACCTTCAGGATATTCACCAATGCAAATGCAGAATGCATATTCTTTAACAACGCTTCTTAATTCAGGTTACAATGGAACGGGTACAACAATAGCAATTGTTGATGCATATGGATCCTCATCCATAACAACTGATGTGAATTACTTTGACAGTTACTTCCATTTAGCACCAATCCACCTCAACATATATTACCCTGAAGGTAAGGTAAATCAAAAAAATACAGGATGGGCTGAAGAAACAACACTTGATGTTGAATGGGCACATGCTATAGCACCTGGTGCAACAATTGACCTTGTTGTTGTGAAAAGTGCAAGTTTCAGTGATCTCTATGCTGGCTTAAGTTATGCTGTTAACCTTGCAAACACAACACACCTTGTGGCAATTTCGATGAGTTTTGGTGCAGCTGAATCTCAAACAACATCATCTGTAATATCACAATGGCATGAACTTTTCAACTATGCTGTTTCCAGGGGTATAACATTGATCGCATCTTCGGGAGATAATGGGGCATACGATGGTACTTCATCACTCACAGTCAATTATCCAGCATCTGATCCAGATGTGCTTTCTGTTGGTGGAACAACACTAAACATAACAAACAATCAGTGGAGTGGGGAAACTTCATGGTCAGGTAGTGGTGGTGGATCAAGCAGTTATTTCTCAGAGCCCTCATACCAGCTAGGGGTCACAACTATAACAAACTCAATGAGGGGTGTACCTGATGTTGCATACGATGCAAATCCTAACACAGGTGTTTCTGTATACTATGCTGGATCTTGGTATGTCTTTGGTGGAACAAGTATAGGTGCACCTGAATGGGCAGGAATTATTGCAATAGCAGCACAGTACCAGGGCAAATCACTTGGACTTGTTCAACCCGAAATTTATAGTCTTGCAGAAAGTTCTTCCTATTCAACATACTTCCATGATATTACATCTGGACCAAGTAATGGATACTATTATCCATCAGTAGGATGGGATTACGTTACAGGCTGGGGAACACCAATAGCCTCAAACCTTGTTCCAAAACTTTAAACTATTTTTTTATTATTTTTAGAAAATTTGAGAATATTTCATTCCCATACTCTGTATTTTCAACCTCGGGATGGAACTGCACACCATAGATTGGTTTATTCTTATGCTTGAAAGCCTGTATCTTACAGTTCTGTGAATATGCTAAATGTAGGAATCCTTCTGGCAGTTCCTTTACCTCATCGTTGTGTGATTCCCATACTATGAATTTATCAGGTAAATTTTCAAAAAGGTCATTTTTCTCTATTATGAAAATTTCAGTCTTACCGTATTCTGGTACGTTTGCTGGTCCAACCTTTCCACCAAAATATTTACCTATGAACTGTGCACCAACACATATGCCGAGGATCGGTAAATCAAGATTCATATAATCACCAAGTCTACCGAGCATATGATCCTCAAAGGATATGCTGGGTGATCCACCCGAAAGTACTATACCATCAACATTTTCTCTTATAAAATATTCAGGATCCATTGTGTTTGGTATGATCTTTGATTCAACACCAAGATATTTCAAAACCCTCCATTCCCTGTGTGTCCACTGTCCTCCATTGTCCACAACGTAAACCTTCATAAAAAATTGTATAGATTTTAATTTAATATATTTTCCTATTCCTCATCAATGTTTATACCAAGTAATTTTGATATTTCCTTGTATCTGTTCCTTATTGTTACCTCAGTAACACCTGCCACAGTCGCAATCTCTTTCTGTGTTCTTGGCTGTTTCAGCTTTGTTGCAGCTATGTAAATTGCGGCTGCCGCAACACCTGTTGGCCCCTTTCCTGATATTATGCCAAGTTCAGTTGCCTTTCTTATTATGTTTTCAGCCTCCTGTTGAACACTTTTATCAAGGTTAAGTTTGGCACAGAATTGATTTATGTATGATGTTGGATATGTGGGTTTTAAATTAAGTTTCAACTCTTTTGTTAAATGTCTGTAGGATCTTCCAATCTTTTTCTTACTTAATTCAGCCGATTTTGCAACCTCATCCAAAGTCCTTGGCATGTCAAGCTGTCTGCAGGCTGCATAAATGCTTGCTGAAACAATACTCTCAATACTCCTTCCCCTTATAAGATTCTTTTCAACAGCCTTCCTGTATATCAATGCAGCAGTTTCCCTGACATCCCTGGGAAGACCCATTTTACTGGATATTGTATTTAATTCCTGAAGGGCCACAGAAAGGTTCCTTTCAGCAGAGTTACTTACTCTTATTCTCTGGTGCCATTTCCTTACCCTGTATATCTGTGCCCTGTTTCGATGCGGTATTGCCTTTCCATAGGAATCCTTGTTTGACCAGGATATTTCCGTGGCGAGACCCTTGTCATGGCTCAAAAATGTTAATGGTGCGCCCGTCCTTGCCCTCTTCTCTTCCTGTTCAGAATCGAATGCCCTCCATTCGGGCCCCTGATCAATGTATGATTCTTCAAGAACAAAACCACAGTTCTGACATATCATTTCTCCGCGTTCATAATCAATTATAAAATGTGTGGAGCCACACTCAGGACATTTGATTACTGGATCCTCATCAATTTTTTTATTCATCGGAACCACCTGTCATCAAAGTCTCTTTACCACATCATTGGAAATATATAATCTTTTCCCAGGATTTCAGAAAACCCTTTCATATTTTTCCTTATTTTCACCCTTCTTTGTTGCATCTATGCCGATTTTTGTTGTAATATCTCCAGGATAACTGCTTGGATCCAGTGAACTGCCCCTTTCTTTTAACATTATCATATCCCTGTCACCCTGAAACCTTGTTGCTATCGCCCATTCCACATCCTCCATGTTATCAATGTTTATATCATCATCAACAACAACAGCATGTTTCAGGCTTTTGTGCCCCCTGAAGGCTGCCATAAGGGCCCTTTTCCCATCATCATCATTCTTTTTTCTAATTTTTATAACACAATGCAGCCAGGAGCATCCACCCTCAGTAAGCTTAAGATCAAGAACATCAATGCCCTCCTTTAAAATTTCATTGTAAATTGTTGGTTCCCTCGGTAATCCCATTAGATTATAGTGCTCATAACCTCCCGGTAAAATTGCATGGAATATCGGTTCTTTTATTGTGTACATGTTTTCAAAAAATACAATTGGTTGATCATTCTTAACATCGTAAGTCCTTGTTATGTCAACAAAAGGACCCTCTTTTTCTATTTTCTCAGAAGTTATAACACCAGTAAAAATGTATTCACTTTCAATGGGAACATAAATATTCTCTATTTTTACCATTTTTTCTTTATTTCCAAGGGTATGGAATCTTATTGAGGATGCAATTTTTGATTCATCAATCTGGTAATCAACTGAAGTTGCTGCGGCAAGAAGAAATGTTATGAATGAACCAACAACAAGTGCTATCTTTAATTCTTTACCCTCACTTTGAGCTTCGTTGTACATTCTGTAAAGATCCCTGGGAACAAGCCTTATTGCCGCTCTTTTTTCATCAAGAACCATGAACCTGTGGAATGAAACATTCCTCTTCCCGTTCCATTCGGAAAAAACAATGCCTGATGTTATGTAATTTGATCCATCACCCTGGAAAAATTTTGGTATTGGTAGATCCTTTAATGAAAAATCCTTGTGTTTTATGAAAGGGTTTTCGTCAACAATTTCATAATCCATGGGATTTTTTATGCTTTCAGAAAGATCCTTTAACAAATTTTTACTTTTTAAAACATTTGAGATCCTTTCCCTTGTGGACCATATATTTCCTGAAAGTTCATAACCATCAACATTTTTAAAGTAAACAGGTTTCTTGGGATACTTCAAAAGATACTTTGTTATCTCAATATTTTTACTTACCTTTTCATTGATCACAACAGTTTCATCAAAACCTTCTAAAATTTCCCTGAGCATAAAAAAAGGAATTTAAGAATGGATATTAATTTTTTCAGAGAATTGAAATTAAATTTTTATTTATGATATTATTTCAAGTGAACTATGATAAACGCTGGAGTTCTTAATATTCAGGGAGACGTGGACGAACATGTTTATATGTTAAAAAAGCTGTATGCTGAAATGAAAATTGATGGTGAAATAAGAAAGGTAAAGAGTAAGGATGATCTTAAAAATCTTGATGCTTTAATAATACCAGGGGGTGAAAGTACAACAATACAGAGGCTTTTAAAATCAACCGGAATGTTTGATGTGGTAAGAGAAAGGGCTTTAAATGGAGAGCTAGGAGTGATGGGAACTTGCGCAGGTGCGATTCTTGTTTCTAAAGATACAGGCGATAGCAGGGTTACTCCTCTTGGTTTAATTGATATAAAGGTAAAAAGGAATGCATATGGAAGGCAGTACTCTTCATTTCAGGTTGATGTGGAGATTAAGGGCCTTGACAAACCTTTTCCTGCTGTATTTATAAGAGCACCTGTTATAGAAAGTGTTGGTATTGGTGTTGAAATTCTTTCAATGTATAATAATGATATAATATTTGTTGCAAAGGACAAGATTTTTGCCCTCACCTTTCATCCTGAGTTAACAAACGATACAAGGATACATAGAATGTTCGCAGAGAGGGTGGGGGGTATTTCCACTGGAGACTGAAAGTTTTTATCTCTGAAAACAATCTAAGCATGGTGACCAATAATGCCAAAAAAGACACCTTTATATGATGAGCATGTGAAACTTGGTGCAAAAATGATAGAATTTGCAGGTTTTGTCATGCCTCTGGAATACTCAGGAATAATAGATGAACATTTAACTGTAAGAAAAAATGTTGGTATTTTTGATGTATCCCATATGGGAGATATAATTGTAAAGGGAAAAGATGCGGAAAAGTTCCTTGATTACCTTTTACCAACAAAGGTATCAGCAATGGAAAATAATGAAGCAAAATATTCGGCATATTTAAACGAAAATGGTATAATGTTGGATGATACAATAGTTTATAAAGTTAATAAGGAGAATTTTCTCCTTGTTCCAAATGCTGCCACAGCAGAAAAAATTTACAACTGGATAATTGAAAAATCAAAAGGTTATGATGTTAAAATAAACGATAGAACATTACTCTATTCAAGCATAGCTGTACAGGGGCCAAGAGCAAAGGATGTCATGGAAAAATTGACTGATTATGATTATTCAAAAATGAAAAGTTTCCATTTCGATTTTGTTAAGTTCAATGGCATTGAAAACAGGGGAGATGATTTTATTCCATATGGTAAGATATTCGTATCAAGGACAGGCTATACAGGTGAGGATGGTTTTGAACTTATTTTTCCTAATGAATATGCTTCAACTATATGGAATACATTACTTAATGAGGGAAAGGAATTCAATTTGAAACCATGTGGCCTTGGAGCAAGGGATACATTAAGGATGGAAAAAGGTATGCTTTTAAGCGGAACTGATTTTAACATGGATAGAACACCTATAGAGGCATCGATAGGATGGATAGTTAACTATGACCATGATTTTATAGGTAAGGAAGCCTTGTTAAAAATAAAAAACAGTGATCATGAAATTTTCAGGGGATTCAAAATGCTCGAAAATGGTATACCAAGACATGGTTATTTAATTTACAAGAATAATGAAATTGTAGG
>JAVRLK010000045.1:0-9154 GCA_031961545.1 Thermoplasmatota archaeon
AAATAAGAAAAGATTCAATAATTTATGGCCTTGGTGAGCATGCAAAATCATTGAATTTAAGGGGGAATAAATTCACATTATGGAACCATGACGCGAACGGGAGTTACGGTCCTGGTGATGAACCATTATATTTGAACATTCCTGTTTATTACGATCTGAAAGATAACCATGGATATTTTGTTTTTTACAACAACCCATCAAGGGCCGAGGTGGATTTATGTTATACGAATGAGGATGAAATTTACTTTAATTTTGATGGATGCGGTCTCGAGTACTATATATTTTTTGGAAAAGTTGATGAATTGATGAAGAACTATGCTGATTTGACAGGGCATCCTGCACTTGTTCCAAAATGGTCACTAGGATTCCACCAATCAAGGTACAGTTATATGAGTGAAGGTGAGGTTTTATCCATTGCAGAAAATTTTAAAAAATATAATTTACCCATTTCTGCAATACATCTTGACATAGATTATATGGATGGTTACAGGGTATTCACCTTTGATAAGGAAAGGTTCCCAAACGTTAAGGATTTGGCCCAAAAATTGAAATCAATGAACATAAATCTTATTGTTATCATTGATCCTGGTGTTAAATGGGATCCTGAATATGAACCATTCAAAGAAGGACAGGAAAATTCATATTTTGTTAAATCAAGGGATGGAAGCATAATTTATGCACCTGTCTGGCCAGGGCTTGTTGCCTTTCCCGATTTTACGGATCCTAACGTAAGATCATGGTGGGGAAGCAAATACAAATTTTACCTTGAGCATGGTATTAAAGGATTCTGGCACGATATGAACGAACCTGCTGTTTTCACAATATGGGGTGACAATTCATTACCCTTATCTGCCCAGCATAAAGTTGGAGAACATATAGATGTTCACAATTTATATGGTTTGTTCATGGCTGAATCCGCATACAGTTCATTGACAAAACTCATGAATGAAAGGCCATTCATTCTTTCAAGATCCGGATGGGCAGGTTTGCAAAAATATGCATGGACCTGGACAGGTGATACAGAAAGTACATGGGCTGAATTGCATGAAACAATTAGCACAATAATAAATCTGGGTTTTTCAGGCATACCTTATGCAGGTGTTGATATTGGGGGTTTCAGCGGATCACCATCACCTGAACTTTTCCTTAGATGGTTCCAGATGGGTGCATTTTTACCTCTCTTCAGGGTTCATTCCTCCAAAGGCACAAGAATGCGCGAACCCTGGTTGTTCGGTGAAAAAATTATGCAGATTATGAAAAATTTTCTTGAAATAAGGTACAAATTAATACCATACATTTACACACTTACATATGAGGCAAACAGAACAGGAAAGCCTTTAATAAGACCAGTTTCATTTATTGATCCATCCATTTCTGATGTTGATGACGAATTTTTACTTGGGGATAGTATTCTAATTGTTCCGGTTTTGCATCAGAATGCAAAGAGCGTTTATGTAAGATTACCTGAAGGTGAATGGTACGATTTCTGGGATGATTCATTAAAGAGAAATGATTTCCTTGAAAAGGTTGATTTATCGAAGATACCCATTTATGTGAGATCCGGATCCATAATTCCCATGGAAAATAATGGAAGCATGGAAATACATATATATGGTAATGGTGAGGCCAATGGTGTAATTTACATGGATGATGAATCTTTAGATCCTAAATATACAATTCATAAAATAAGAATGGAAAAAGTTGATGGAAAAATTATTCTTACCTGGAAAAAGGATGGAGATTTTGATGATAATTACAAAGAATGGAAATTTGTTTTCCATGGCATGAATGTGGAAAAGGCAAAAATAAATGGTAAAACAATCAAGATAGAGAAAAATGAATTTGCTGTGGAGGAAAAGTTTGAAAGGGCAGAAATTGAATAAAACATTCTAAAAAGATTTATAGATGTAAAGTTATATTCTAATTTATGAATAACATTGAGAATGAAATATTTCAGGAACTTTCAAAGTTCGGTCTAAAGCATTATGAAATAAAGGTTTACCAGACACTTTTTCTTTACGGGCCAATGACGGCAACAAGGGTTGCATCCATATCTGGCATTCCCCAGCCAAGGATCTATGACATATTCACAAAACTTATTGAGAAGGGCTTTGTCGAAGCGAATCCGGGAAAGAAAAAAATTTACAAGGCAGTCCCGCTTGAAATCATCCTTGACAGAAAAATTGATGAATTGAAGGAAACTAAGCAGGACATTCTTAAAAAAGTGAAAAGTATATCAACGAAAATAACAAAAAAGGAACCATTTGTATGGTTGATTGAAAATAAAAAGAATGTTAAGGATAAAATTAAAGAAATGATCAAAGGTGCAAAGCATGAGGTTCTTTTAACTGTCAATGAAGACTACTGGAAATACTGTAAAAGGTACGTAAAGGATGCATTGAAAAGGGGAATTACTGTTGGTATAGTTCTTCAGCCCGGTGTGAATGAAAAAAATATTGAAAAAACGCTTGAAGGTGCAATAATAAAAAGAAGGAGCGGATGCGCATCACAGGTTGTTATTGTTGACAGGGAAAAGGGTATAATTGATATTAGCAGTGAAAGATATCCTGAAAACTATTCAATATATGTTGAGGAAGATGAAATGATACATGTTCTGAATTATTACTTTTATCACACAATTTGGAAACCATCCCAGGAAATTGCATATATGCCCAGGGAAAAAAGGATAAGGATAACAACAAACTGGTTACTATGCGAACTTGCAAATAGATTTCTGTCCCAGAATAAAAAGGTTGAAGTTATAATTAAAGGAAGGATGAACAATAATAGTGTTGAATTAAAAGGGGATGTTGCAGGTACTGAGATCATAGAGGGTCTCAAGCATACTCTTATTGTAAAAGTAGGGGATAAGGTTTATACGGTTGGTGGAAAATCTGCAAGGGAAGAAAACATTGCACTTGAAAGGGCAGAATTAATAATTGATTAAAATGCCCCAGATTATTTTTTCTGATGGATTCAGAAATCTTGTGAGGTTTGAAATTAAAAAGGAAAATGAAGATTTATCTGCCTATCTCTCAGGATCCTTCAACTGCTTTGGTGAAGGAAGCATAGAAATGGAGGAGAGGGATGGAAAATGGATCAAGGAAATTTACCTTACACCTGGAATTCATTATTACAAAATAATGATAAATCAATATTCTGTATTCAATGAAAAAAGGGAAAGGATAGAAAAACCTGAGGAATTGAAAATTTATCAGGAAAAACCTTACCATGATCCAAACGATTACAGGTTTTCATACGCAATTAAAAATTTTAAAATTGTAAGGATAATAGCACCTCCTGAAACAAAAAGTGTTTATATTATTGATGGAAGAAGTGATAAAATAAAAAGTAAGGGTCGTTTCAAAAACAAATTTTTTACAATATGGGAATTTGTTTTAAAAGAATCTAATAAATATAAATTCATTGTTGATGGAAAAGAATACCCTGAAAATGGATACTTTGATTTTAATTTCAACAAAAATAAAAAAGAATTTGAAAATGGTATTATTTATCAGATTTTCCCTGATAGGTTTAAAAGGTCAGGGGATTCAAAGTTAAACATAAAATTGAAAAAATGGGGAACAAAACCCAATAGAAGTGAATTTTTTGGTGGAAATATAAAAGGAATAATTGAGGAAATACCATACATAAAGAGTCTTGGTGTGAAATATATCTACCTAAATCCATTTTTCAGATCCCATTCGAACCATAGGTACGATGTGGATGACTACTTTTCAATTGATCCACTTCTGGGTTCAATTGATGATCTAATAAACCTTGGAAAGGAACTTGAGAAAAATAATATGGGCATGATAATTGATCTTGTTTTCCATCACACATCAATTCATTTCTTTGCATTCCAGGATGCCATAAAAAAAGGGAAGGATTCAGAATACTTCAATTGGTATAAATTTTTGAAGGATAAACCATCCATTTATACGGGTGTTTTCTTTTATGGAATCCCACCGGATTATGAAACATTCAGGGGAGTGGGAAACATGCCAAAACTCAACTGGAACAACAAAAACGTTCAGGATTACCTTTTATCTGTTGTGAAATATTACATGAATATTCCAGGCATAGCAGGTTTCAGGTACGATGTATCGGATTCCATAAATTTAGAAAGAATTAAAATTTTACTTGAAAACATAAGAAAAATGAATGATGGAATTTTCAACATTGCCGAAATCTGGTGCCCTGCCCCCATATACACTGAAGATTCACTTTACGATGGTGTCATGAATTATACAGTAAGGGAAAACATAATAAATTTGATGAAAAACAAATTGAGTTTTGAAAGATTCTCCGCAAATTTACTTAAACTGAGATTCGATTATGGTGAAATTGTTTTGAAGAACAGTATGAACCTTTTAGGTTCGCACGATACGGAAAGAATATTTAATGTTTTAAAAAACAATAAGAATGCCTTGAAATTAGCATATACTATACTTTACTTCATGGATGGAATGCCAACGATCTATTATGGTGATGAGACCTGTTTGGAGGGAGGAAATGATCCGGATTGCAGAAGATGCTATCCCTGGGGAAAACAGGACATTGAAACAATAGAATTTTTCAGAAAAATAGGAAATTTTAGAAATAAGTACAGTGAAATATTCAACAATTCAATTTTAAAAATTTCAAGAAAGGACAAGAATTTTATGGAAATAAAAAGGATAGGTGATGAATATTCATTGGTTCTTATTTCATTTTTTGGAAATAGGGGAAATATAAAAAACATTGAAAATATAATTTTAAATAACAATGTAAAAATATTGAAAAATAAAATAAACTTTTATAAATATGGCTTTATTATTTATATTTCAAAAAATAAAAAAATAAAAGTTTAATGTTTTTTCCTGTAGATCAGTAATACGGCCACAAGGACAACTATTATTATAATCACTGCAGCAATTATTATAACATATGTAAGGCTGGTTGATGTTGTCGTTACTACTGGTTTTGATACCTGTGCGGGTGTGTTTAACCACTGTATTGTTGTTGGTAGTACCCATACGCTATAGCTTGTTGATGTTGGCGATACCCAGGTGACAACCAATTTACTCATGTTTCCGCTTGATACGATTAATATCTGTGATTCAATACTGTAATTTGTGACTGAAATTACAGATATTTTGTTGCTGAATACCCGGCTTCCATTCAATGTTGTGTTCATAAGGTAAAGATTTGAGAATGATTTGTTCTGAACGGTAAATGATATCCATAGGTTACCATATGAACTTATTGAAACTGAAGGACAGCCGAGAACGTTTCCAGATATGTTGTGCTGTGAAACAATTGCACCATCATAGTTCACCTGTGATAAAATCAGTTCCTTGTTGTATATGTATAGAATGTAAAGATAATTGTTATAATATGCAATGCTTGCATTTGCTCCATTTGTAACATAGATCGCTTTTCCAAATATGCTTGATGAATTTGTATAGAATGGTATCATGTATATTGATCCGTTTGATTCCGATACAACAAGCATGGATACATTCTGTCTAATAACAGTTCCTGAAATTCTTTCTATGCTGTTTGACAGAACAATATTACCAATGGATGTAACCGTAAGGGATGGAACAGAAAGTTCCATTGCATTTATTGTGGATCCAGTTGAGAAAACAACATAGATATTTCCATTAATTGTTAAAAGATTTACAGAGTTTGCACCCTCAGTGTTTGATAAAATCTTGGGTGTGCTCCAGTTAATGAGATCACTTGAATAAGAAACATAAACATTGTTTGTTCCTGTTAGATTTGATACGTACGCTTCATAGTAAATTCCGTTCAGGTATACCAGTGATGGTGAGATGTAGGAAGTGTAATTGAATACAACCTTCTTGGATGTGGCGGATGGAAGTAATGGTAGGGTTATTGGTTCAAGGACAGGTATGTGTCCAACACTGTATTTGAGAGCCTCCTGCTGTGTTAAATTCCCTTCACCCACTGTTGCAGGTGCTATGTAACAGTAAATGTTTGAACTCCATGGTGGATCACCTCCACCTCCCTGCCATCCATTGTTGGTTTTGTTTGTTTGGTATACTATTCTCCAGCCATTTACACCATAGCCATCGTATGATCCCGAAACTATTATGTATCTGTAATGCAGTGGATCGTTTCCTATAACGGAAAGCGGGAATATAACGGATACTGTCCTTAAAGATAGATTGGTATTTACTTCAATACCGCTTGTGTACTGAACACCCTTGTATGATTGTAAATACACGGCCCAGCCTGAAACATAGAGCATGTACTGCCAAGGAACAGTGCTGTTTGCATTTGGCCCTGAACCAAGGTAGGTGAGACCTGTATAGTTATTTTCACTTATGAAAACATTCACTATCTGATTTGAGAAGCCGTATGGTGCATTCCATATGTTCCACATCTGACCGAATGTGAAGTTCCACATCATATCATAATCGTTCATGGAAACGTTAACGTACTGTAAATCAAGGGATCCAGGAGGTATCTGTGTTGGCTGATCAGGATATGTATAGTTTCCAGGACCGTTATCTGGAACGGTGTTGTGTATTATTGAAACAGGATAGAATTTACTGAGTGCTGCAGGTATTGTTATTTCCATTGGGCTTATGCATGAAATTGTTTCGTTACGTGTGGATGCAAAAACACCCATATAGAAATAATCTCCAGGAACATATCCAAGGTAGGATAAAGGTATTGCAAACTGAATAGTCTGTCCAATATATACAAGGGTATTCTCATCATTCATCTGATACTGCCATTGTCCAAAACCAAGTGAGGTATAAACAGCATACTGTCCAACATTCTTTGTGAAAGTATAAACGGCAAGTTTAATCATTGTGCTTGCGGGGAAGTTCAGGGGTGTGTTACCATAGTAAGTGCCAAAGTTTGCACCAGGGATATCATAACTTACATTTCCCATATTTGTATTAATATCCGGGTATGAGAAGTATATGGTAAGTCTTTGATCTGGTGAATTTATGTAACTGTAAGGGTTTCCATTCACATATACCTGTATGTATATATTTGTTGGATCGTAGGCAATATCCACCTCCCTAATTCCCAAAGGACCTGAAGGTGCACTGCTGTTTGTGTAAACTATTGTTCCACTCCAGGCGTTGTTTGATGATACCGAATATGCATTACCTATTGATGTTGTCATGGTATTCTGAGGATATCCATTTATGGGTGGTGTATGGGCAATATTTGGCTGTCCCATACTTGTTGGAGGATAGGGAGGAACAGGATGCGCTGTAAGGTACCCTGGAATTGGATACCCTATCTGTTCTAGGGCATAGATGAGATCACCCTTGAAAATGTAATCGAATGGGAGGGTGTTTGAACCCTGAATATCCCATGGTGCCATGGTGAAGAACCAGTCACTTCCTTCTGCAGCATAAATTGCATTCCATGCCCTTGTCAGATTACCTTCCTTTGTGTTTGCTGTAAGGTTCTGTATTATTGCCGAATAGTTTTCAAGCTGAACAAGACCGTTTTCTGTCTGATACTGAACAACCTTATTCCTAACATCATTTAATATTTCCCAGTAGTAATCTTGAACGGTATAACCTGCCCACTGAGTTAATGATGGATTGCTCTCATAGGGTGCGGAAACACCATTTCCTCTATTCCAGGTACCTGTTGCAAGATGTTTTATTACGGGTAAATTATGATGCGTCTTAAGGTACTGTTCGGGCGTTACTGTATGAATGTATGTTGAATTCTGTTCAAGGGCAGTGTACAATGCTTCAAGGAATGGCACACCATCCTCTGCAAAGTTTGACATGAACATCCAGTTCTCTCCATCAAGGGCAACTGTAACAAGGGTATCATTATGCATGTTCATGGGTATTGCGTTGTAAATTCCCTTCAGATAGTTTATGAATGCTGCAACAGCCTGATCTGTGGGCATTGAACCATAGTTAAAGCCCCAGGCATTTGACAGATCACCATCCCTGAAAAATACCGTTACTGTTGTATTGTTAGGTCCAATTACAACATATGGTGTGTAGAGGTTTTCCATTGTTGTTACGTTTGATCCTGGCTGACCATAGGCTAGGGCATCAATACCTGACTGCTGTAATGTCCATTCAGAGCCCTGTGTCCATATGTATCCGGACTGATTCAATGCCTGTATAACCTCATATGACAGTGCTGATTCCGGTGCCCATACACCTGTGGGCCAGGATCCAAAGAAATGATAAAACTGACCTTTACCGTAAATCAACTGTGCCATTAAGTCACTGTAGTAACTTGATTTGTTTATTGATCCCATAGGACCAGTAAGATTGTTCATAAGGAGGAGGGGCATTAAAGGATGATAGAATGGTGTTGTTATTAGCTCCACATTATTACTGCCCAAACTGTTTCCCATCATATCGTTCTTGAATGCAGGAATAACCTGTCCCGTTAACCACTGGGAATATTTTAGAATTGTTATTAAATCGCTCTGATTAAAGCTTGTTTGATTGTGTAATGCCCAAATTGTTGAATTTTCCCACTGAATTCCAAGTTGTCCCTCAACAAGAGGCGTGCTTATTGCGTAAAGGAAGAAAAGAACCTTTGCATCCTCAAACTGCTGCTCATTAAACAATTTACCTGACATCCAGAGCTGGTGAAGGTAAGAATACAACCTTGCAGCAGGTTCATTCAGTTGATAAACATAGTATGGAGTATTGAAATAGAGCCCTGTTATTGTCCTCAATAAGGTTACATTTTGAGAAAGATTACTCCAGGGTATGAATGCATCCTGAATATATGTATTGTTATACAAAGGATCTGTGGATATATTATAGAGCTGATATAACAGGGATCCTGAAAGTTCATATGTAACATTTATACCAGGGAAATTGTGTATTATCAAGGCCTGTTCAATGTATTCACTTGTTGCATGAACCTCTGTCCAGGGTAAAACATAATCGTTGGAACCAACAATCTTGTACAAAGGCTGATGATCATTAAATATGATTGCCAGGTTTATTGGTGCATAAACCTTTGAAACAACAGATGAAGGAACATTCAATGTTCCGAAGTTAAGAGCAATTGTATCATTTATGGTGAATTCTGCCTGATTTCCATTACTGTATATTCCTTTTTGATAATAAGGAATACCGATACCCACCCATGGACCACTACCTCCAACTATGAAAACGGAAATGTTCAT
>JAVRLK010000046.1:0-8971 GCA_031961545.1 Thermoplasmatota archaeon
GGAAAGGAAGGGAAAGAAAAAGATTTCAAAATTTTTGGAAAAAGAAAGTGGAAGATACTCTTTAAAAGTAATACTTGCAAACTCAATAAATGGAATAGGCCTTGGCTTTTCAGTCATGCTTTTATCCGCTTGGCTTGAAATAAGATACAACGTTTCTCCATCACAGATAGGTTTGCTCTTCATATTCTCGTATTTTATAACTGCAATAGCATCATACCTTGCAACAAAAGTTGAATATGAGGAAAAAAAATAAAGTAGTTTACTTTGGATCCATAACAAGGATGATGCAGGGATTGTTGTTAATTATTATGGCTATAATGCCATCTTTTATTCTTTCAGGTATTGTTTATTCAATTAGATCTTTCTTTGCCGGCTTCGGCCAACCAATAAGAACAGCAATAAATGTAAGGGGCATAAAGGAAGGGGATTATGGAACAGCCACAAGCATACAGGGTATAGCTGGTAGAATTTCACAGAGCACATCCGGTGCTGCAGGTTATTTAATGGATATTTATGTTCCTTTACCATTGATCCTTGGAGGCATGATACAGGCTTTTGGTGGATACGTATATTATAAAATTTTTAGATCTTAAATTAAAGTATGCCATATGGTTTTCCTTCTCCAATAATATAGTGGGTTCTGCGTTTATTCACATTTCTAAAAAAATATTTGAATTGTGAACTTTTTATGCTCAATGATTTCAGCATAATACAGATTTTTGGAAGATCATAAAACTAATTACAGGATTTGTAATCTCACAAAAGCACTTTTTTCATAGGAGGTGTGAATACACTAATCAAAATGAGAATCCATAAATTATGGAAAAAAGAACAATTTATAACTTGATTTACCTGTTTAAAGCTCAGCAAAAAATAAATCGACATATTTTATTTAGAGCTGTATCACAAAGATTCGATAACATTATCGTTTTAACCAGCCTCACAAACATCTTTCGGCTTTCCTATTCATTAAATCTCAATATTCTTTTTCTAATCTTAACATTTGTTTTAAAAATAAGCTTAAACCGCTTTATTATATTTTGCAATTTGGTTTAATACTTTAACCTAAGCCAGTTGCAATTTTCCTTATTTTTCCATTTTTATATCCGGGTTTCAGCAGGGGAACACCAAAAACTTATGTATCTATTCTCTGGCTCTTATTATTCATGGGACCACTTAGAGCATTTAGCATCTGAAAATAGCACAATATTAAACAAACTTATTACAAATTATTAACAAGGTACTTTTTTATACAAAAACCCCCGTAATTTTAAATTGTTTTTATAATAAAATCCATTGAAATTTCCCCATTATTTCTTTTAAAGGTCTGCTTTCCCATTACTCACCATTATTAAAATTAAAGTTTTAGTTCAATATTCAAATGTTATAATTGGAGTTTGAATGATAGTTATAGGTCTATAATATTTCATATTGGATCCCATCGACTAATGGATAACAAAGCACTGCAACACTATTATAAAGAGAAGAAAAGGTGAACGTTTAACAAAGATCTTTCTGCTTGGGAATTTCATTCATTTTCCTTTTCTTCTTTTTTCTTTAAAACATTCCTGTTATATCTGAACTAAAAAATTTAAACAGCTTATTTTTTAATAAGATTTTCCTTGTTATATTTGAGGAGGTTATGATGCTTCCTAAATTACATTAAAGCAAGAATGTGTATTCCTGAGGGAAAGTTGACAACTTGCCAATAAGCTAGGAAGCTATGTGAGAAATTATTACTATTTAGTTCTTAATTAGTACCTAATAGTACCAAAAGTTATATTTTTGGTGCTATTATGTACCAAATAGTACTAAGATAAATTTTATAAGTACCATTGTGTTACTAAATAGTACTATGAAAACAACAAAACAAATTAAATTCTACTTGGAACCTGAGCTTTATGAGAAACTTGCAAGCATTGCTAGAGAACAAAATACCACAATTCCCAAACTTGTCAAGAGTCTTGTTTTGGAAATGCTTGGGGAGGCAGAAGGTGGGAACCTTGTTAAAAGAGTAAAAGAGCTTGAGGCAAAAATTGAGCAGATGGGCAAAGAAATGGGAAGGATGGAATTTGATATAGCAATGTTGCGAAAAACAGTAAAGAGGTATGAAAAGAATGAGCGCATCTGAAGATGTATGGGGGCTCTTAGAGCAGTATTGCCCTTGGTGGACGGATAAAAATTGGTATCGAAAAGATCCACATATAAGTTACTTTGAGAGTTCAATGCTTAAGAGAGAACCCCGCCTTTATTATCATTTAATCAGATATATACGCAACAAAAATGTATATGGAATAATTACCATAAAGGGCCCTCGAAGAGCTGGTAAAACTACAATTATAAAACTATTGATCAGAGATCTTATAAAAAATAACGTTGATCCTAGATCCATATTTTACATCTCTCTAGATTATCAGGGATTGAATAGTGTTATGCTCTTTGATTTGTTGGAAAATATATCGAAAACATCTGAAGATGAAAAGTTTGTTTTTCTTGATGAAGCTTCGATGTACTCTGAATGGGCTCAGGCACTCAAAAATCTAAATGATACTGGCTTAATAGAAGCGGGTAAGATGAAGATTGTTGTAACTGGCAGCCATTCGATGGATTTGGCTGATGCCGCAAGCAAGCTTAAGGATAGGCAGGGGCGCTTTTCACAGCAATTTAACATGGGTGGAAACCTTATTCACCCGCCTCTGCGTTTTCCTGAAGTGACAGAAGCCATACAAGATGAAATAGCTTCGTTATTTGACCAAAACAAGCTGAGAACCCCTTCGAGTCGCTTTGAACTATTGATTGAACTTTCAAAGGGCCGTATACCTACACTTATCCAAGAAATATATGATAAATACTTAAAGATACTTCAATCGTTGTTTGAGGATTACCTTGTTCATGGAGGCTATCCAAAAGCAATAAATGAATACCTTCAGAGTGATAAAAAATCAATACCAGCAGATTTCTATAGTGCTTTGGCTGAACTGTTTATTAAAGATGCCGAGGTTGCAGGTCTTGACTCAGAGAACCTTAAAAGTGTGCTTCAAATAATAACGGAACCTAATACACTTTCATCAAGAATTAACTTTGAAAAATTGGGAGTAATAGGCATAGATGAAGAAATGCGACCTAAGGCTAAATTTAACCTTAAAGAATACATAGAATATTTAAAGACTTCTTGGTCGTTCTTTTTCTCCTATCGTGAATCAAAAAACCTAAAATGCATTCCTAATTATCAGGAGAATGTAAAAAATTACGTTCTGGATCCATTTTTGTATCATGCACTCTACAGCTATCTGCACAACATTTCAAACCCGTTCACCAAATCTAAAAGTCTTTTAGACAATAAAGATTTTAAGGGACTTCTGGTAGAAAGCGTTATAGCGTCGCATTTGCTCCTTTCCCAACAACTTTTTGAAAGAGTTCCCTCAGTAGATTATGAAAAAGTATTAATGTACGGCGTATCATCGCATAATGATTCGGAACGAGAGACCGATTTTGTGTTTTGTATTAATAAAAAAGGTAAGAACCATAGATTTGCTATTGAATCTAAATACCGAAAAAATCCATCTGCTGATAGCTTGGAAGAAAGGAAAATAGTATTAACTGAGGATTACTTGGATGTTAAAAATAATGATGTATATCTGCCTGTTTCTCTATTTTTACTGATTTTTTGATGTTAAAGATTTTAAGAAAGGTACCTCAAAGTAGTATGTTAAATAAAAGTTAGGTTTATCATTTTTAGGTCACCACTGTGTGTATTTTCTTAGTAGAAAGAAGTTATGAAAAAAGTTCTTTTTGTCTTTACTTGCATGACGATGCCAGTGAAGGTAACGGAGTTTGGCAACCTCTCTCTAACTTGGCCTTCGAGTTTGTAGAAAAGAATGGTTGCCTACGCTTCGACTTAATATCCTGAAACAAGGGTGAATAGGAATTTGTCGAGGAAACTCCGACTTTAAGACTCCTTCACAAAAAAAGGAAGTGAAAAAATGAAAATTGGATTTGACAAGCATCAGGAAAGTGTGTATGTGACTGCAATGGATAAAGATAAAACAATCGTAGAACAATAAGAAATGCCAAACAGTGTGAAGAATGGACAAAATTCAAAGATAAATACAGAAACCTGATATAACCTTGAAAATATCCACATCCAGCAAATAAATTGCAAAACTATTGAGGAAAATGGGATTATTTTTCACATAAGAACTTTTTCCAATGGAATTAATGATTTCCATATACTAATCTTATAAAGAACGGTAAATTTTTATTCAATTTCCTTTTCTTATTTTCTGTGATAAACAGAAAAAGGATGGAAGGTTTCAAAAGTTTTGTTTCTTTTAACTTTGCACTCGAAACTCTTGAAAATTACGTTTCAGAATCAATGGAATTTGAAGAAATAAAAATTGAGGATTCACTTGGTAGGATTGCATTCGAGGATATTTATTCCCCCAAGGATTTACCCGAAAACAACAGGAGTGTTGTTGATGGATATGCTCTAAGATCCATGGATACAAATGGTGCATCGACAACAAATCCACTTGAACTTAAAATTGTTGGAAAAATAGAGGCTGGTAAATTATTTAATTATGAAATAAAGAAGGGTGAATGTGCGGAAATTTACACGGGTGGAATAATGCCACCGGGAGCCGATAGTGTAATAATGGCTGAGGATACAAAAAGAGAAGGTGATAAAATAATTTTATACAAACAATGCAGACCATTTGAAAATGTTTCAACGATTGGTGAAGATTACAGAAAAGGTGATATTGTTGTAAAAAAGGGTAGTGTTATAAGATCATTCCATATTGGTGCACTAGCATCGCTTGGCATTGATAAAATTAAAGTTTTCAGGAAGGCAAGGGTTGGTATAATTTCCACAGGATCTGAGCTTAAAGATTTTAGATCAAATGAAGAAGGAATAAAGGATTCAACAAGGCCCATGTTAATTTCCGCTGTTAAGGAAATGTATGCTGAACCCATTGATTTTGGAATAGTTGAGGATGATGAAAAAAAGATCAAGGAAATTTTAAAGAAATCAATTGAGAATGTTGATCTTCTTGTTGTTACAGGTGGAACAAGCGTTGGAGGCATGGATCTTGTTCCAGAATGCATAAATGATGTTTTCAATCCAGGCATTGTTATTCATGGAATTGCAATGAGACCCGCGAGGACAACCGGTATAGCATTTCATGGTAAAAAACCAATTTTTATGGTTTCAGGTTTCCCTGTTGCATCATACATATCATTTACATTTTTATTCAAGCATTTCATTAAAAAATTCTATTCCATTAAAGAAATGCCCGAGCTTAAAATAAAAGGGAAGCTTGAAAGAAGGGTTGCAAATGTTCCCGGAACAACATCTTTTGTTAGGGTAATTGTGAAAAGGCATGATGATGAATACATTATAGAACCATTAAGGCTCACGGGATCAGGCATATTATCCACATTGACTAAAGCGAACGGAATACTCGTTATTGATGAAAAGTCAGAGGGTTACGATGAAGGTCAATATGTTGATGTAATTTTAACACAACCTCTGGAGGATGATGAAAATGGCAAAAATATTCCATGAACTTTTAAGGGTGAATGAGGCAATAGGGGCAATAGAGAACGCATATGGTGAAATAAAGCCCCTTGGTGAGGAATACGTTGATATTGATAATGCTCTTGGCAGGGTTGTTTCAAGGGACCTTCTTGCAAAAATTGATTCTCCACCCTTTGACAGATCAGAGGTGGACGGTTATGCTGTTAACCATGAGGATATAATTTATGCTGAAGAAGATAGACCTGTAAAATTAAAAGTTGTTGGAAAAATAGGTATTGGATATATACCAAAAAATAGCATAGAAAAAGGTGAATGCTTTGAAATATCCACCGGTGCAGCAATTCCGCCTGGATGCACAGCGGTCGTAATGGTTGAGTACACAAAGAGAATTGATGATTTTGTTTATATATACAGACCTGCTGGTATAGGGGAAAATATTTCACAGGCAGGATCTGATATTGTTATGGGTGATCTGATCATAAAAAAAGGAACTGTGATAGGGCCAAGGGAGATCGGTGTTCTTGCCGCTGTTGGTTACAAAGAAATACCTGTTTATAAAAAAGTAAGGGTTGGTTTGATTTCAACGGGCAATGAAATTGTTGAGGCTGGTGGAATCTTAACAGAGGGTAAGGTTTATGATGTAAATTCTCACAACATAGGTGCATATCTGAAAAATACAGGTGCTGATGTAAAATTTTATGGAATATTTGAGGATGATTTTGAAAAAATAAAAAATGCTGTAAAAAGGGCAATGGATGAAAATGATGTTGTTATTACATCTGGAAGCACGTCAGCAGGATTCGGTGATATGATATACAGGGTTTTTGAGGAATTTGGTGATCCAGGTATTGTTGTTCATGGATTGAAAATAAAACCTGGTAAACCAACTGTTGTTGCAATATCAAACAAAAAAATCCTGATAGGTTTGCCCGGTTTTCCGCTCTCCTCAACCATTGCCTATTTTGTCCTTGTGAAAAAAATAATTGAAAGAATGACAGGAATAATGACAGATTTTTCAACTATAAAGGCAAAACTATCCATAAGGTACAATTCAAACAGAATGGTTGAAGAGTATGTTCCTGTGACAATTGTTACAGGTAAAAAAGGGTACAGGGTTTATCCAATTGTTGCACCATCAGGATCCATTTCACCAATTATGTATGCTGATGGCATAATGAGAATACCCGAGAATGTTAATTATATTGATGAGAATGAGGATGTGGAGGTTATTCTTTTGAATGAAAAAATTGAACTCCCAGATCTTGTTGTTATAGGAAGCCATGATCCAGTTCTTGACGAAATACTTTCAAAAATTAAAAATGTGAAGGAAATAAGGGTCGGTTCAACGGCAGGCTGGTATGCTGTAAGGAATGGTGAAGCAGATCTTGCTGGAACGCATCTCCTTGATGAGAATACAAATATTTACAATATACCATACCTTGAAAAATTCTCCTTGAAGGGAAAGGCTGTGATAGTCAAGGGTTATGCAAGAGATCAGGTAATAATGGTAAAGAAGGGCAATCCAAAGAACATAAGGAGCATTGAGGATTTTCTCAGGGATGATGTTAGAATAATAAACAGAACAAAGGGTTCAGGAACAAGAACACTTTTTGATTTAAAGTTGAAGGAGTTATCAAGTAAATTGAACATGGATTTTGATGAAATTGTAAAAAAGATTAAAGGGTATAATTATGAGGGAAAAACACACACATCGGTTGCGGCAGCTGTTGCACAGGGAAGGGCGGATGCGGGAATTGGTCTTTTATACTATGCTGAACTCTATAACCTTGATTATATTCCAATCGGGCAGGAAATTTACGATTTTCTTATAAAAAAAGAATCGCTTGAAAAGAAGGGTGTTGAATTCATAATTGAAAATTTAAGATCACCCGAATTCAAGAGGAACCTTGAAGAAAAGTATAAAGGTTACAGAATCATTGATGATTCTGGGAGGATTTTTGAATAATTGGCAGAATAAGTTTAAGGTCCTTTTCCTTTATAACATACTTTGCGTTCCTTTCCACTTCCTTTGTTATGGGATCGAATGCTATGCTTGTTTCAACAAGTTTGAACATTGGTATATCAACTTCACCATCACCAACAACAGCCACCTCATTTCTCTTAAGATTCCTTTCATCCATTATTTTTTTCAAAACATCATCCTTATGGTATGGATTTATTCTTATTATACCCTCACCAGTTAATCTGCCATCATCATATGTTTTCAGACCATTTGCATAATATTCATCAATACCAACCTTTTCGCCAACTATTTTTGCAAGAATATCAAGACCACCTGTTAAAATTGCAACCTTTATACCCATTTTTTTTAATTCATCAACTGTTTCCTTTGCATTTTTCATTAAGGGCATTTTTTTGTAAATTTCAATCAAATCATAGATCTTTAAATCTGGCTTTTTATCAAGCCATAATTTAACATCCAGATAAACAAATGTGGGATAATCTATAATTCCATTGTTGTAAAGTTCAATGTTTTTCATATTATCTGTTCCAAAATGTTTGTGAATAAAATACCAGCTGCTCTTGCAATCAGTAAGAACACCATCCATATCAAAGGCAACAAACTTTATCATCCTTTCCTAACATGTGAATCTATAAATTAAATTTTTCAAGATCAAGGTACATCTTAATTATTGTTATATAATCTTCATTCCTCTTCAAACCTTTAGGCAATCTCCCATATTCCCTGAAACCAAACCCTTTGTACAAATTTATTGCAATATCGTTGCTTTCAAAAACATCAAGTATGATTATTTCAAATCTATTTTTTGCTTCAATCAAACTTTCTTTTAAAAGCATTTCCCCTATTCCCCTGTTTCTATATTCTTTTCTTATCAAAATTCCAAGAACACCTATGTGTGAAGTTTCAGATTTCCTTCCCATTGGGTGTATATCACACAAACCAACAACCTTCCCATCAACCTCTGCAACCTTTACAACACCTGTTTGGGATAATAAGATATCATATTCACAGAAAAACCATTCAAGTTCAGATCTTATATCAGGTTTTTCTTTATAGAGCAATATACCAATCTTTTTATTTTCCCTCACTTCATCATAAAGCATGTAATAGTTTTCAACAACATCCTTGAAATCTTTAAGGTCAAGATCCCTGATTCTAAGGCTCATGAAGAAGGAATGAACTACTTTCATAAGAAATTTATTAAAAAGCTTTTAGAAAATGAAAAATTTGATTGAAATTTTATAAAGTGTGTTAACTCATATGAAAAATCATTTGAAATCAACCAAATATTTCTTTGAGAACAGAGATCTTCTTTTCATCTCCTTCCTCAACAATTTTCTTTATCTTTTTTATGTAAATACCCATGATCCTGTTTGCCATGGATCTCGTCAGATTTTCAATTGTCTCCCTATTTTTATTACCTATGATTTTCAGTGTTTCCTCCATTT
>JAVRLK010000047.1:0-8879 GCA_031961545.1 Thermoplasmatota archaeon
CCAAAACAACCTATACTCTGAGCCTTCCCATTTAAATGCGGAGAGTACGTCAAAATAACATCAAAAATCTCTTTTTTAATATTCATTATAAAAAAATAATAATTCCGAAAATTATAAATAAAGCATATCACATATATTTTTTGATCAACTATGAACGAGGTAAACAAAACAAATAAAAAGGTGGTTGCCATTGTTTCAGGGATATTAACATTAATACCTTTCATATTTCTCATGTTGATTCCAACGTACAACAAGACAGAGCCTGAACTGGGTGGTCTTTCATTCTTTTACTGGTACCAATTGGTCTGGTTAATAATTGCTGCAATCTTGTTTTACATAGCAGCACATCTGTGGAATAAGTACGGGGGTGAATAGACTTGTTAGCTACCATAGGTATTGCAATATTCTTTATTTTATTTGCAATTTTTATATTACTTGGATTCTATGGAAGGAGATGGAGAAGAGGCGATCTCACAAAAATAGATGAATGGGCTCTAGGAGGCAGAAGGTTTGGTGCCTTTATAGTCTGGTTCCTTGTGGGTGCTGATCTATATACCGCCTATACATTTATAGCTATACCCTCCTCTGTTTTTAGTATTGGCGCAATATATTATTTTGCAGTTCCTTACGTAGCTGTAACATTTGGGGTTGCAATGTGGGCAATGCCAAAATTATGGAAAAAAGCAAAGGAAAAAGGATTTGTCACAGCAGCGGACTTTGTAAAACATAATTTTGATAGTAGAACACTCGCTATACTTGTTGCAATTGTGGGTATAATTGCTGAACTACCTTACATAGCTTTACAGATTGTGGGTATGTTCTCAGTTTTGACCGTTATGCTTTATGGCATTAGTAACATTACACTTATAGAGGATATATCCTTGATAATTACGTTCATTATTCTGGCACTTTTCACGTATTTTAGCGGTTTAAGAGGTGCCACGTTGAATGCTATTTTCAAAGATGCCATAATCCTAACAACCGTTGCCCTTGTTACAATTGTTGCTGTGACAGGTATAGGATTTTCAAAGGCATTCACCGATTTGCCTTTAAAATACTATCATATCCTGCCGCTTCAGGTAAATGCATACTGGAGCCTGTTTCTGATGAGTGCCCTGGCTCTTTATCTTTATCCACATGCTGTTACAGGATCCCTTAGCGCAAAATCACCTCAATCCTTAAGAATAAGTCAATCTCTTCTGCCACTTTATGGTATAGGCCTAGCTTTACTGGCACTTTTGGGAATACTTGTTTATGGTGACTCCAATGCCATGAAGTTTCTTTTAAGTTTCCCAGCTTCTTCTCGTGGTACCTATGTGGTGCCAGCACTTATATTTTATACCCTTCCAGCTCCTTTAACTGGAATGGCATTCCTTGGTATATTCATAGGTGGACTTGTTCCCGCAGCTATAATGGCCATATCACAATCAAATTTGTTAACAAGGAATATAATCATGGAGATTAGACCAAAAATCTCTTCCAAGAATGAGACACTAATAGCAAAGATTTCATCAATAATCTTCATTTTTATAGCGCTCGGATTTGTATTTCTTTTCCCGCTGAGCTATTCGGTGCAATTACAATTGCTTGGGGGAATTATCATTCTTCAAACTTTACCTTCATTGTTCCTTGGATTGATTACAAACAAACTTAATAAATATGCACTGATTGGCGGATTGCTTGCAGGGCTTGCATCAGGCATATATTGGATGGAAGTGGCAAACAAATTCGGCATGTGGAGGACAACGCTTCTACCAATCAATAATTTCTTTGGATCAATTTTCATTGGATTCCTGGCTCTGATGGTGAATTTAGCAATTGTATTAGTGGGTTCACTTATAGCACTTCCCTTCTCCAAGAAATAATTTTTTATTTTTTTATTTTATATTAAAAAACAAGTCATTGAAATAACAAAAGAATATTATGAACAAAAAATAATTATTAATTAAAATTAGAAATTTCTGATAATATAGTAAAGCCACAGATACACCAATTAAATTTTTAAAAAGTATTTTTCCATATATGCTTTGGAAAAAAAGAATTAAATACGCATATTGAATTAAAATTATTGATTGAAATGATTTCTGAACTGGAGAGTATAGTTGGGAAGGAATATGTCCTTACAAGGTATGAGGATAAATTGCCCTACATAAGGGATGCATCATATTATAGGGGATCCGAGCCTCTTGCTGTCGTAATACCATCCAGTGCCCAGGAAATATCAAAAATTTTAAAGCTTGCAAATGAAACAAAAACACCTGTTTTTGTCAGGGGTGGTGGAACATCCCTTACAGGATCATCAATACCCATGGATGGTGGAATAGTTATTAGCATGAGCAGGTTTGACAGGATTCTTGAACTAAGTCTTGCGGACAGGTATGTTGTTGCCGAGGCAGGCGTAAGAATAGATACACTCAATTCCTACCTTTCAAAGTATAACTTTTTTTATCCACCAGATCCGGCAAGTTCCGTTGCAGCCACGGTGGGCGGATCAATAAACACAAATGCGGGAGGTCTAAGGGCTGTGATGTACGGTGCAACAAAGGAGTGGGTTCTTGGCCTTGAGGTTGTTTTACCAACTGGTGAAATTGCGCAGTTTGGCGGTAAGGTTTTGAAAAGGAGCCTTGGATATGATCTTACAGCATTAATGATAGGGAGTGAGGGTACGCTTGGAATAGTAACCAAAGCAATATTAAAGATTGCACCCAAGCCGAAGGAAACTGGAAGAATTCTTGCATATTACGATTCAATTGAAAAGGCAGGTAGATCCATATCCGAACTAAAGGAAAGGGGAATAACACCAATAATGGCTGAATTCATGGACAGAATATCCATGGAAAGTGTGAAAAAGGCAAAGGGAATAGATTATCCTGAGGGAGCATCATACATGATAATAGTGGATATAACGTCAACAAAGGAATCAATTGAAAGGGAATTGAACGAGGCAATGGAAATACTGAAAAAAACAGAACCTGTTTATATAAGGGTAACAAGGGATCAGGAAGAAATGGAAAAAATATACCTTGCAAGGAAAGGATTGTATTCAAGCCAGCTTTTTGAAAGGCAAACCCCGGAGCAGTATGTTGTTATTGGTGACATTGTTGTGCCATCAACAAAGATCCCTGAAGCATTGAAGGACATTGAATCAAAAATATCAGAATATGGCTTCAAGGTCTCGCTTTTCGGTCATATAGGTGATGGAAATATACACATAAACATTTTTGTAAATCCAAACAATCAAGAGGAGATGAAAAGAGCAGGTGAATTCCTTATGGATACAGGGAAAATAGCAATAAAGTATGATGGTAGTGTTTCATCCGAGCATGGAATTGGGATTGAAAAGAAGGAACTTCTATATGAGGAATTCAGGGAAAAGAACAGCCTTGTTACCCTGGATATCATGAAAAAAATTAAAAGGGTTATTGATCCAAACAACATACTCAACAGGGGTAAGTTGCTTGAATAACTTGATAAGTAATCTTATTGATGAATATTCAAAATGTATAAACTGTGGTTTTTGCGAGGCAGTATGCCCAACCTATCCTGCTTCAGGGTACAGGGCATCCTTTGGTGCAAGGGGAAGAATAAATCTTGCGAACCTTGCTGTTGGGGAAATAAAAAAGGATGGAAAAATTAGAACAAATGTTGAAAACTATTTTTACACCTGTTTGAGCTGTTACGCCTGTCTACAGGTATGTCCTGCGGGTGTAAATGCAGGAAAGGTCAGTGATTTGATGAAAAATATAATAGCGGAAAAAGAATACACTGAAAAAACACAGGAAAATTCTGTTGCGAGAATGATTGTTGAGGTAACAATGAAATATATGAATCCTCTTGGTGTAAGGGATGTGTGTGCAAGATGGGCTGAAGGTATAGATTTTGATGATTCCGATACGATACTTTACACAGGAAACATGTATCAATTGATGGCCTACAGTAAAAAATTGATTGAAAATTTGCGTGACAGGGAGGATTTAATGATAAAAGGTTCAAGGCTAATAATTCAGTATCCACCCCTTATAAAAATTTTCAAAAATTTCTATGACATTGAAACAATGGAAAAAATGGAGGAATATTTGAGAAACATTGTTTTTCTCTTGAAGAAGGCGGGTGTGAAATTTTCATACCTTGGAGAGGAGGAACCATATCCTGGAACCATGATGTTTGATTTTGGTTATCTGAAAGAATTTTCAGATTATGCAATCAGGGTTGTTGAGATTTTCAGAAAACATAGGGTGAGGAGAATAATAGTTATAGATCCACACACATATGATTTATTGAAAAATGAATATCCAAAATATGTGAAAAATTTTGATTTTGAGGTTGTACATTACCTTGATCTTTTAAGGAACCTTGATTTTAAAAATATTGGTGAAGAAATAACATACCATGAGCCATGCCATTTAACAAGAAGATTGAATTACGATTATCCTCTGATCTTATTATCAAAGATAGGAGAGCTTAAAATGCCAGATAGGAATGGAAAGAATACATTCTGCTGTGGTGGACCGGACGAAATGCTCTATCCCAATCTATCTGAAAGGGTTTCAATGATAAGGTACAGGGAACTGAAGGAAACGGGTGCAAAAAAGATCATAACTGCATGTCCAATATGTTATGCAAACCTGGCAAAGGATAATAGTGTTGAGGATATTTCTTCATTGCTCATTAAAAGTTTAAAATCATAATGTTTTCATTCCAGAATAATTTTTAATTATTCTTTTTGCCTTTTTTATTGTTCCTGTTGTTTTTATTGTTATTATATTCTCCCTCCTTAAATTTTCAATAAGCTTATCCTTTTCTGTGTGCCTGACCCTGATTATTGAAAAGTTACCTATCGTTTTTATAAATTTTACATCAATACCAACCTTTTCCCTCAATTTCTTTATAAGATCCATTATTATTGGTGAGTTTAGAATAATAATGTACCTTTTCCTTCCTACCTTTTCCTTAACTACCATCACTTTCCCCAATGAAAAAATATATAATAATTGTTTCTTTAACCTTTTTAGGTGAATTTCCATGAACCTTTATGAATTTCAGGGAAAAGAACTGTTTAGGAAATTTGGCATACCTGTACCAGAGGGCTATGTTATTGAAAACCCGGAGAGCATCAATGATTCAATCTTTCCTGCCGCACTCAAATCCCAGGTGCTTGTTGGTGGAAGGGGTAAGGCCGGGGGAATAAAGTTTGCAAATAACAGGGAAGAGGCAGTGGAAAAGGCCAGGGAACTTTTTTCACAGACAATTAAGGGATCAAAGGTAAGGTATGTGCTTGTTGAGAGAAAACTTGAAATTGAAAAAGAACTCTATGTTTCAATTACAATAGATAGAAGCAGGAAGGGACCAATAATAATGGCAAGTACGGAGGGTGGAGTTGAGATTGAAAGTGTTGAGGAAAGCAAAATTTTCATAAAACCCATCGATCCCCTTTCATCATACCATCCATACATATCCAAATATTTCACAAAGAAGTTAAATCTTACAGGTGATCTGGCAAAACAGTTTTCAAAAATACTTGAAAACATGTACAGATTATTCGAAGCCTATGATTGTGAACTTGTTGAAATAAATCCACTTGTTATAACAAAATCTGGGCAGATTATCGCCGCGGATGCAAAGGTTATAGTTGATTCCGATTCACTTTTCAGGCACCCGGATGTACCGACAAACGACGAGGATCTTACGGAGCTTGAGAGGAAAGCGAGAAGGGCAGGTTATTCCTTTGTTGAACTTGATGGTGATGTTGGTGTAATAGCAAATGGAGCCGGTCTTACCATGGCAACATTGGATTCCTTGCTTCTCCATGGACTAAAACCAAGGAACTTCCTCGACCTTGGCGGAACGGACAGTGTTGATATAGTGAAAAATGCATTTCCTCTCGTTCTAGATGCAAAACCAAAGATAATATTTGTGAACATATTCGGTGGTGTAACAAAATGCGATACTGTTGCGCAGGGAATTCTTGAGGCAAAAAAAGCATTCAACATTCAAATGCCCATTGTTGTTAGATTGAGCGGAGTTCATGAAGAGGAGGGAAGAAAGATGCTGAAGGATAATGGTATAGATGCATATCCAAACATGACAGATGCTGTAAAAAAGGTTCTTGAAATATCAAGGAGTGTGATGTGAATGGTGTTTATAAATAAAAACACAAGGGTTATTGTTCAGGGTATTACTGGACATCAGGGATCCTTTCATTCAAATGAAATGATCAAGTTTGGAACAAAGGTTGTTGCAGGAGTTTCCCCTGGTAAGGCGGGAACACAGGTAAATGGTGTACCTGTTTTTGATACTGTAGAGGAAACATTGCACCTTGAACCCAATGCCACAATGATAAGTGTACCTGCGCCCTATGTTCTCGACGCATTTTACGAAGCGATAGATAATGGAATAAGGTTAATTTACATCCTGACCGAACATGTGCCCGTTCATGATTCAATGGAAATGGTGAATTATGCAAGGATGAAAAATGCAATTGTTATAGGCCCAAACGGTCCAGGCATAACAGTTCCATTTGAATCAAAGATAGGAATCATGCCTAACCATATATTCAGAAAAGGAAACGTGGCGGTTATATCAAGAAGCGGAACATTGACATACGAAATCGTTAAGGCAATAACTGATAGCGGTCTTGGAGAAAGCACAGTAATTGGTCTTGGTGGGGATGCAATCGTTGGTTTGAGTTTCGTTGATGTTCTTAAGGAATTGAAGAAGGAAAGGAGAACAAAGGCTGTTGTTCTCATAGGTGAAATTGGAGGCACAGCTGAAGAAGAGGCCGCAGAATACATAAAAAGGGAATTTCCAAAGCCTGTGGTTGCATATATTGCCGGAAGAAGCGCACCACCCGGAAAAAGAATGGGTCATGCGGGGGCCATCATAACAAGGGGAAAGGGAACAGCAGAAAGTAAAATAAAGGCCTTGAATGATGCAGGTGTTGAAGTGGCATCTTACCCGCAGGATGTACCGGAATTGCTGAAAAAGAAGATCTAGGCAGGGGTATCCGAGCCTGGTCAAAGGAGCGGGACTTAAGATCCCGTGTCGTAGGACTACGAGGGTTCAAATCCCTCCCCCTGCATTTTTTTTTTAGAAAAGAAAATTATTTTTAAATTAAAAAAAATTAAAGTTTCATAAGCCCTGGTAAAAGTGTAAGGTATATAACACCTATTATTATCAAATATAGAAGGGTTACAAGTGTCCATCCCATGTTGTGCCTTATTACTTCACCTTCTTTGCGCACATACTTAGTTGTTGAAACACCTGCACTTGCTGTCTGTGGAGCAACCGGTTTTCCTATCTCTGCACCAACACTGTTAAGAGAGGGAGTGAGAAGGGGCGGGAAGCCTAATAACAGACCAACCTGATACTGGAAGTAACCGAACATGGCGTTTGATGATGTATTACTACCTGAAAGTGCAACCGCTATCCATCCCAGGAGAGGTGCAAGGAGTATATATGCCCATCCAAGTTTGGAGAATGCATAGGCAAGTGAACTTGCCATACCTGAATAGTTGTATGTATATGCAAGACCAAGAATGAAAATGCCGGTAAGTATTCCACCCCAGTATTGATGGAAGCTCTGCTTGAATGCCTGTCCTATGATCTTTGGTTTAACTAGAAGTGCAAGTAATATGATTATGAAAGAAATTAGGATGAAAGTACCTCCAACAAATGGTGCAAAATTGAATGCAACATCATAAGTTTTATGTGTTATTGATGATATTGCTTTAACGCTGAAAACGCCAAAGGTTAATTTTGGTAGAGGTGACCATGGTCCTGTTCCAAGAACAACAACAAGTATAAGAATTATGTAGGGTAAAAAGGCCATGAAAACATCCTTTGCTGAAAATGTTTCTTTTTTGTAATTTGAAATATCCACTTCCTTTCCTCCAAATCCAAGCACTCTCTTTGGTTTCCAGAACCTGAGGAAGATTAGGATAACAAAGAAGGAAACAAGTGAACCAATTATATCCGGTAGATATGGTCCAATCCACTGGGATGTGGGAAACTGTCCCAGAATATAGGAAAGGGATCCAACAATGGCAAGAGGCCATCCATCTCTGAAACCTTTTCTGCCGGAAACAAGATAAATAAGAAGCCATGGCGGGAAAAGAGCAAGCAGTGCAACTATTTTACCAACAGATGCACTTAGAGCCATGAGCGGAAGGCCTGTAACCGCTGCAAGAGTTATAATTGGAACACCAAGTGCACCGAAAGAAACGGGTGCATTGTTTGCAAGGGCTGCAACCCTTAAAGCTTCTATATCAACAATTCCAAGTGAAATCAGTATGGGTGCAACAACAGCCCATGGGTAACCGAAGCCAACAAGTCCTTCAAGAAGGGCGCCAAATGACCATGCAAGAAGAATCGCCTGTACCCTTACATCAGGTGTTGCCTGTGCAATGAGCCATCTTTTGAAAAGGTCGAATTTTCCTGTCAAAACAAGAACATTGAATATCATAAGACCCCAGAAAACAATCCAGTCAATGGCCCAGAGACCCGTAAGGGATCCATATAGATAGGCAAGTGCAAGATTTGCGACCGGTACCTGCCAGAGCAATGCAAGTCCAAAGGTAAATATGGATGCTATTAAAGTTGCGAGCCAGGCGGTCATTCTGAAAACAGCAAGCAGGACTAGCAGGAGTATTACGGGCAGAAGTGCTACGAGTCCAGTTACAAAAATGTTGTTGAACGGGTTCAGTACTTGCGAAAACATAACATAGTTATCCATATTTTTATATTAAAACCTTTCGTTATAGTGTACAAAAAACTTCTTCAGAAAAAATTTTTTAACTTTTATTGTTTTGAGAGAAATATGAAACTATACGACACACTTTCAAGGGAAAAAAAGGAATTCATACCAATCAGGGAAAAAAGGG
>JAVRLK010000048.1:0-8715 GCA_031961545.1 Thermoplasmatota archaeon
TTCTCCATACTTTCTTCCTTCCTTCTTTTCTAGAACGGCTTTTCCATTTTCCAAAAAGGAAAACAGTTCCGTTCAATTTACTTCAATACCAATTCATATTTAACCTTATCGGTATAAATTTTTTTTAGTAATGTTTCATATCATTCAGTATATTCATAAAATTTAAAAATGCAACATATGGTGATTTGTAGGGATTAAAGTATTCATGTACCTCAATATCCTGTGATATTCCAGTTGACATATAATAAAGGTGATCGGATGTTTGAAGGTTTCTCCATACATGATCCTTTCTTTCTAATTTTATCAATTCATTAAACGCTTCCCTCTGCATTTCATTTCCGAGCCAGGGTGAAAGATCCCTTCTCGTATCGGCCCATGATATTGTATCTTTAATGCTCAATTCCTCCCTTTTTTGGATTATTTCATCAGCCTCCCTCAATGTTAACATCTCTATACCCCTTTTTCCCAATTCCTTTGGCAAATATTTCAGGAATTCAAATATACCTGTTTCAGCAACCTGGTGCTCTCCGAACGTTTCAAAATCCATGAAAATGTTTGCAACATCACCCGGAGTTAAATCTATCCATTTTGCATATTTATCAGCTTTTAGAGGATACTCTGACCATTTCCAGTTTGAAAACCTGAACGATATATCATCGCTCAGTCTATAGTTCCTCAAAAATAATGAAAGGTTATCTGGAGATCTATATATATAATTTGGAGAATGTTTTTCTATAATGGAATCTGTCCCCTCAGCAAGAATTCTTTTGAATCCCATTTTCTTTACCATTCTCCCAATGTTATCATTATATATAAGTTCGGTGTTTCTAAATGATTCAGGAATCGCGTTGAATTCCCTCTTCAACAACTCAAGATGCATTTGAACCTGTTCATAGAACTCATTTTCGCTCCATATGGATGCAAGGCTATGGTAATAAGTCTCTCCTAACAATTCTGAAAGACCTGAACCGATGTATTCCTTAAATTGATCCATAACCTCGGGTGTGAATTCCTTTGCCTGCTCTATGAACACACCTGTTAATGATAAATTCACTTTAATTTCATTCTCCAAAAATATTTTTAGTGTTGGAATATAACAGTTCTTTGCGATCCTTTCCATTATTTTTGAATTGTATTCATCCCAGAAATAGTCATGGAATTTTCCTATATCCTGCATTCTGTATCTCCTGAGCCTTCTTGGCTGGTGAACCTCAAGAAACATAACAACATACTTCATAATCCTTTATACACCTCAAGTGTTTCCATTGCCGCCCTTTCCCATGTAAATCCCCTGGCTTCATTCATACCCTGAATACCCATTGTTTTTCTCAGAGCCTTATATTTTATTATTCCAGCAATGTATTCCGCAATAAGATCCGTGTCCCAGAAATCGGCCCTGAAAACGTTTCTTAAGGATTCACCAACACCAGTTGTTTTACTTATTATTGCAGGTGTACCGGAGCACATGGATTCGAGAACTGTAATTCCAAACGGTTCTGATACAGCTGGTAAAACAAACACATCACTGTTTCTGTATAAATTGAATGCCTCATTGTAATCAACAAAACCTTTAAAATCATAACTACCCTCCGGAAGCATTCTTTTTGCAAGTTTCTTTGTTTCATCCAAAAGATCACCTGTACCCGCAATAACAAATTTCAGATTTTTTTGCATTTCAATTGCCTTTGACGCTGCCTCAATAAAGAAAAATGGACCCTTCTGGGTGGTTATTCTTCCGAAATAAAGAACATTACCTGTTGATTTATAATCCTTCTCAGGTAAAGAAAGAAAACGTTTTCCAACACCATTGTGAACCACATGTATCTTATGGGATGGTATATTATATATATTCATGATCAATTTTTTTGTGTAATGTGAAACAGCAATTATTCTGTCAGCCATTTCCATACCTTCTCTCTCTATATCCATTATCCATCTCTGTGGATAAAATCCACCCGATCTATCTATCTCCGTACTGTGCACTGTCAGAACTAAAGGTAAATTAAATTTCTCCTTTAATTCGATCCCTGCCCTGAACGTTATCCAGTCATGGCAGTGGATTATCTCTGCACCCCTTAGATCCACAATCTCGCTAATTAAAGAATTATACCTGTTTACAGCACCATAAAAATCGTAGGAAATGGACCCATAGTCTCCTATCCTTCCCTTTATTCCTATTTCAACAGGTATAACATTGAAAGGATAATGATCATATAAAGGACCAAGATTTGGAACATATAGATCAATGTCAATGAATTTACTCAATTCTCCAAAAAGATTGTATGTATGGATGCCAAGTCCACCTGTAAAAGTGGGCGGTATTTCCCAGCCTATAACTGCCACTTTCATAATAAACCACTTTTAATGTTTATTCCTTGCATCATAAAGATCCTCATAGTATGCCCTTATTAATTCACCATAACTCCATGCCTGCATTATGCACCCGCGTGGTTCATGGGGATAATCACCATCAAATATCTCAGGTATTTTCTTTAAAGATAGAAGATTTTTCAATTTACCGATCAATTCACCTTTATCCTTTCCATCCCTTACGTATGCTGTAATATATGGTCCCATTAACCATGGCCAGACAGATCCATTATGGTATGCCATATCCCTATGGAACTGATCACCCTGGTATTTTCCAACATAATTTGGATCATCCGGTGAAAGTGATCTTAGTCCAAAATCCGTTAAAAGTTTAGAATCAACAGGATCAGAAAAATTTGAAAATTTCTCCATAACCGGAAATGGAAGGGAAAAGGCAAGGATGAAATTTGGTCTGAGACTGTAATCATCAGGATCTGATGTATCAAGGATCCTGTTTCCATCAACAAACCTTTCCTTGAATTCTTCCTTAACCAAAGGAATCATATTTTCCAAATAGGGTAATGTTTTCATTTTCAGCTCCTTTGCAAAAAAATTCGCAATGGATAATGCATTGAACCATAGGGCATTAACTTCAACAGGCAAGCCAACACGTGGATTGAATATAGCATCGCCTGTTTTTGCATCCATCCATGTTAGCCTTGGTTGTTTTGCCCTTAAAAGATGATTTTCAAGAGAAACATACTCATTTCCCTTTACGTATGATTCTATAATGTTAAGAATAACAGGATAAAGTTTTTTTACCGTTTCATAATCTTTTGTATAAATGTAATATTTGTAGATTGCATATATCAACCATAGTGATGTGTCTATGGCAGGACTTTCAAATGAAAGTGTTGAATGAAGAATACCATCCTGGACCATTGATGAATATTTTTCAAGTATTCTTTTTGCAATATCGTACCTTTTCTGTAAGAGAAGTATACCGGGCATGGATATCATTGTATCCCTTGACCATGGACCGAACCAGTAAAATCCAGCAATTATGTCATCGTTTGTTACAAAAAATGTTGACTTTACAACAACATCCTTTATTTCACCTTTGAATGATCTCAATTTTAACATTCTTTTCTTTGTTTTATCGAAAGATTCGGGGTAACCTTCAGAACATGATAACTTTACTTCAATAACATTTTTCGGATCATCTATTTCAAAGTATCCCGCATGGTAAAGATCCTCTTCATGGTTTGATCCCCTTTCCCTGTCTATGGGATAAAGAAAATTGTAAAACCAATTCCTGTCCTCATGGAATATCCCATCGGTTTTAATCTTAACATAAAAATTTTCATAAACAAATTCTTCACCATTTTTAATTTCCACATCCATTCTCCTTTCCCTCAAAGCAAGATGGTGGTTTCTGAAGGCAAAGAGTGGATGGAAATAGAATTTTGAAGGTAAATTGTTGAAAAATTCATATTTTATAACAACCCAGTCCTCATGGGGATCCATAACTATGCTCTTTTTTATTTTTAAATCCTCTATCCTGAATGTAAAACTGGGAATGAGATCATTATCATAATCAATCAAATAGGAATATCCTTTAGGGTATACAGTATCTTTATAATAATTTGTGTCCAGACTGTAAATTTTTCCATTAAAAATTAAATCTTCATAAAGCTTTGAAAGCAAAACAAAACGATCATAATTTTTCCCGGCATTTTTAACACACAATCCATGGTATGTTCTTAAATTTGCAAAAATAACAGAGGATGATGAATAACTTCCATTCATATTTGTCAATAACCACTCTTCATTGTAATTTAACATTGAGAATTGATAACTTTAATAATATAAGAACTTTTTTAGATCAAAGGGAAAAACTTTTAAGGACCATTTTATATAAAATAAACAATGGTAAGATACATTCCAATCGGAAATGGAAGGTTGCTTGTGAGTTTTGACAGTGATTACAGAATTGTTGATATTTACTATTCCCATGATCAATCAGAAAACCATGTTGTTGGACATCCTTTCAGGTTTGGTATATCTATTGATGGATCCTTTGCCTGGTTAGATAAATCGTTCATAAAAAAGATGGATTACCTTGACGACACGCTTGTAAGCGATGTTGAATATGATTTTGGAAATATAAATTTTAACAGTAACGATTTTGTTGATATTTATGATGATATTTATGTTAGAAAAATAATTGTTAAGAATTCAGGTAATTCAGAGCAGGAAATTAAGTTGTTTTTCCATCAGGATTTTTACATATACGGTAATGATATTGGAGACACAGCATTCTATGATCCAAAGGTTAATTCAATCATACATTACAAAAATAGGAGACATTTTCTTATATCATCCATTGATGATTTAAACCATTCAATGGATCAGTATGCTATAGGTATTAAAGGTATAAGGGGATATGAGGGAACATGGAAGGATGCAGAGGATGGTAAACTATCCTTTAACCCTGTTGGCATAGGTTCTGTTGATTCTGTAATAGGTCATACGATATTCCTTTCACCCGGCGAAACAAGGGAATTATACTATTACGTAATTGCACAGGAAAATCAGGAATCCCTGTATAAATTAAAATATGGATTATCACTTGAAAAGTTAAGGGAAATGTTCAACAGAACTGCAAATTACTGGGCAGTTTGGAATGAAAAAAGATCCATAAACCTGCTACAGGACATGGTTTCACTTTTCAGGAAATCGCAGTTCATAATAAGAATACATATGAACAACTATGGTGCATTGATGGCCTCATCGGACAGTGACATACTTAAAAACAGCAGGGATGGTTACTATTATGTTTGGCCAAGGGATGCATCAATAGGCGCATATGCTCTCACAAAAACATTACACTACAGTTCTGCAAGAAAATTCTTTGATTTTGCCCTTTCAACCATATCCAGGGATGGTTATTTCTACCATAAGTACTCACCTGATGGAACAATGGCAAGTAGCTGGATACCAAGGATAATAAAAGATGAAGAAATAGTTCCCATTCAGGAGGATGAAACATCACTTGTAATATGGTCACTCTGGCAGTATTATTTACAGTCTCTAGATGTTGAATACTTTTTCCCGCTTTATGAGAATTTAATAAAAAAGGCTGCAAATTTTCTTGTTTCATTCACTGATGAAGATGGTTTACCTAAACCATCATTTGATCTCTGGGAGGAGAGGTTCGGTGTGCACACATACACTGTTGCGGTAACTTACGCCGCCCTGAAAGCTGCAGGTGAATTTGCAAAAACGTTCAGGGATTATGATTTAACGGATAAATATAACGAGGCTGCTGAAAAAATGGCAATGGCATATGAAGAAAAATTCTATTCAAAGGAAAAAGGTTATTATGCAAGATCCATAATAAATGGAAAACTTGATTTTACTGTTGATTCACAGAATATGGCACTATTCCTTTTCGGTATGAAGGAACCAAACGATGAAAAAATAAAAAGAAATATGGAAATAATCATGGACAAATTATGGGTTAAAACCATTGGTGGAATTGCAAGGTATGAGGGTGACATGTACCAGAGGGTGAAGGATGATAAAAACATACCTGGAAACCCATGGATAATCACAACGTTATGGGCATCAAGGTATTTTGCCTTGATTGGAAATAAGGAAAGATCAATTTCACTTCTCAAATGGGTAACGGAACATGCTCAAAAATCTGGTATTTTACCTGAACAGATAAACCCATACGATGGATCACCACTATCAGTTTCACCACTTGTATGGAGCCATGCTGAGTATATTATAACAGTGGATGAACTAACAAAAAGGAATATAATATAAAAAAATTTCAATGAATGTGTTTTTCTGAGCTTAATTTTTCGGAAACATCCTCAAGTGAAAGTGAAGAGGTTTCCGGTGCAAGGAAAAGTGTTAGAAGAAGGGATAAAAGTATAAAGGAAATGAAGAAGAGTGATCCGTACAAGAGACCAAGACTTTTCTGTATAACTGGAAATAGAATAACACCTATAATTGCACCTATTCTGCTTACAGTTGTTGCAAGACCCTGGGCAACACCTCTTATTGATGTTGGGAACAGTTCAACTGAATAGGCAAAGCTCAGAATTCCCCCCGGCCACTGTTCCATTGATGCAAAAATTATAAACATTGGTAAAAGGTAATAGGGATTTATTTTAATCAAAAATGGAAGGAGGATGAAAATTGATGCCATCACAGTAAATCCGAAAATTGTTGGCCATTTTCTTCCCCACCTATCAACAAGGTACATTAAAATTAAATATGAAATTATTGGGAATGGTGCCGTTATGGCTGTAAAAAGAGCTATTTCATAAAGATTCTTTATTCCGTACAGGCTGTAGAGGGTTGGAGTGTAAAAACCAAGACCGTAGGATCCAACATCGAATCCGAACCAGACTATTAATACGAAAAGTGTGTATTTTAAATAATTCTTGAAGAGATCTCCAATGGAATATTTTTTCTGCTCAGGTATCTTATCTATGTTTAGCTTTTCCTTTCCAATTTTTTCCGCCATTTCAATTTTACCCTTAACAACAAGCCACCTTATAGATTCGGGCATAAGATCCCTCAAAAATATTATGGGAAAAGCGATTATTGCACCGAAGAGAAAAGCGTACATCCAGGAATTTTCAATTCCAGCGAAAAGTGAAAAATAGTTAACAATACCTGCAAAAAATGTTCCTACCCAGTAGAACATTATGCTGTACATTAGTAATTTTCCCCTACTTTTTGAAGGTGCATATTCAGCAATGAGACTTGAACTTATGGGATAATCCGCACCTATACCAACACCCATCAGCATTCTGAATATTATGATCTGCATGATATTCTGTGAGAATGCTGATAAAGCGGCAAAAACAACAAAGAAGATCATGTCTATTATGAACATCGTTTTTCTTCCTATTCTATCTGCAAGATAACCAAAGGTAACACCGCCTATCGCCATTCCTATCAGTGCGCTTGAAAGTATTAAACCATAAAGTAATGGGTTTGTTGATGAAGAAAATTTGAAAGTTAGGGATATGGGTATTATGGAAAAGGATATCACCGATAGATCATACCCATCCAGGAATACGCCCATGGATGCAATTGTTGTTAAAATCCAGTGGAACCTTTTGGTTTTAATCTCATCCATGTTCATTGTTTTTCCCTAATTTAAAATATATATAATAATTTTTGGAATTTTTATTTTAAACTCATAACGATCATGGAAATAACGATAAGAAAGGCACCAATCATGGAAATGAAACTCAACGTTTCACCAAGAATCAGGTAGGAAAAAATAACTGCAAATATTGGTTCGGATGTAAGAAATATGGATGCTTCACCGGATGTTAATTCTTTCTGGGCAATGTTCTGAAGAAGAATTGCAAGACCAGTTGCAACAATACCAAGAAAGAGTATTGAAAATATTGAAAAGTATCCTGGTTTGAATGAATAATTGAAAGGTAAAAGGAAAATGCTGAGTATACCAACGGTGAAAATCTGGAAGAAAACTATAACAAATGGATCCTTCATTTTAACATATTTATCAACAAGGACTATCTGGAATGCATAACTTATTGCTGAAAGAATTGTTAGGAAATCACCAAAATTAATTGTATGTGTTTCATAAAAATTTGTTAAAAGGATTAAACCGGAAATTGAAAGGAAAAGTGAAATTATAAGCCTAAATGTTATTTTCTCCTTCAATAAAAAGTATGCAATCAACGGTGCAATAACAACATACAAACCTGTTATAAGACCGGAATGGGATGATGTTGTATATTCAAGACCTACAGTTTGAAAAATATAACCAAAGAAGAGTGAAATGCCTATCATAAACCCATAAAAAATTGATAACCTGTCAGATTCAATAATTCTTTTAGGATAAATAAGGAATAGAACAAGCGTTGCTATCAAAAACCTGAAGGTAAGAAATGTATATGGACTCATAAAATTGAGAGAAATTTTAATTAGGGGAAACGTGGATCCCCAGATAAGGCCAAGGAGAATAAGAAGAAAATATGATTTCAATTTATTTTGCATGCTATCAGCCCTGTTGTTCCTTTTTAATTAAAGATTTTAAAGATTTTTCATTTATGATTCTCATGGCGAAATTTTTATTCTTCAGATAAATTTTAAATTTTTCCATGGACCCATCACTATCTTCCTTGTTTTATCAGAGTTATTACATTCAATATTTTATATCTTCCCTTTTTAAGAATTATTTTTTCTTACCATTTTTATAAATTTAATTCCTTTCAGAGATTAAAAAATTTTAAATAAGGTGTGCAATTAAGTGGAAAATATGGTTAATGAAATGTCATTCAGGGTCATAAACAAGGGTAAGGATTTCATAGAACTTGAGGTGTTAAATTACGATAATACAATATT
>JAVRLK010000049.1:0-8701 GCA_031961545.1 Thermoplasmatota archaeon
TACATGTAACCCAATTTTCTCAGCTTTTCCATCATCCCTTCCTTGTCCTGTGATCTACCTGCCCTTTCCTTTGTATGCTCAAGATCCTGTTCCCATGCCGGTCTTGTATCAACAGGTTTTGAATCAAACTTTCCATCTATTGACCTGTATCCCCTAGCATACAGTGGATGAATTGGCAAATTGAATTTGAAAGTATATTCCCATATGTTCCTCTCAGTGAATGGTAATATTGGATGAACCCTGACATGTGGAGGATCCTCCCTTGGACTTATGAAAACCTCCCAGGATCTTGCCGGATTCTCATCCCACCTGATACCTGTGAAAAGTGCATCTATTCTGTATTTTCTGATTGCATCGTTCATTGCAACTGTTTTTAAAAGATGGTTACCAATGTCCGTATCAAGTGAATATTCAAAATATTCACCTTCAAAACCTATTTTTTTTGCCTCCTTTTTATTTTCATCGTTAAGATCCTTTATGTATATCTTTCCATCCTTAACCTTTGAAAGAACATCCTCATTCCTTGCAAATATAACCTTAAAATTCCATTCCTTGCTTATTTTATCAATCAGTTCAAGGGTTTCATCATAATGCTGTCCATGGTCTATGAAGAGTGCAGGGGGCATTTCCATTTTTCTCTCTTTAACAACTTCCCTTACAAGATGAAGCACTACCATGCTATCCTTTCCTGCACTCCATACAACAAATGGTCTTTTGAACCTGTCAAGAGCATCGTTTATCACGATCTTTGCAATTCCGATCTTGGCGTTGAGTGATAGTCCACCCTCTACTCTAACATTTTCATTTAACATAGATCCAAAAATACCATCCAATATTTAAATATTTCAAAAATTTTTAAATATTTGTAAATTTATAGTATATTGGATGAGAATAGGCATATGTACTGAAGACTACAAGATCTACCATAAGGTTTCGGAGGAATTGATGAGAAGGGGAGTTGAATTTATTTATATTAAAGATAAAAAAATACCTGATGATGTATCTGTTGTTCTTACAACAGAAAACATTGATTATGAAAACAGAATTTTCATTGAGGATGTTATTGGTGCTGTGAGAAAGGCCATGAGCTACATTTATGGTAAAAAAAGATTCCAGAGAATTGTTATGGGAATAGATCCTGGAATGAGAACGGGTCTCGCAGTTTTTGGTGATGATATTTTCCTTGAAAGTTATGAGTTCATTGAAATCAATGATCTTTTAAAAACCATAAGGAAAATTGTTGAAGATTACCATCCAGAAAATGTTATAATTAAGGTGGGGAACGGCGATGTTCCCCACAGAAACATGATAATTAATGATCTTTTCAGGGATTTCAGAGTTTTTCTTGTTGATGAAAACAGAACAACACAGCTGAAAAACAGAAACGTTGAGGCAGCAAAGAAAATTGCATTTTTGAAGGGGAAGGAAATAAAAAGAAGGTTGAGAACAAGGATAAGTGATGGAGAAATAAGGGAAGTTCAGAGAAAGAGCAGGATTGAAAGTAACAATCTTTTAACAATTTCAAAAACTCTTGCCCTAAAGGTTTTGAGGGGAGAAATGGATATTAAAAAGGCAATAGAAATACAGAAAGAAAAATGATTTTATCTTTTCCATTTGGGTAATGTTGGTCTCTTTTTGCTCTGACTGAATGTGTAATAGAAAAATATTGAAATGATCACTATGAATGCAATAACGTACCATACCCATGTGTAATCTGGCGGTGAACCATAGTAAAATTGTATTGTGTATGATCTGGATCCGGTTGAAAATTCAAGAACGTTTGAATTTATTATCGCTGTCATTGTATGTGTCCCGTTTGATATTATTCCAACATAGTTGAATGTAACGTTCACTGTTGAATTTGGCGATATTGATGGAACAGTTACATTCCCGGCGAGATTTCCATCAATGTAGAATGTTACATTCACATCCTTTATTGTGTAGGGTGTTGGATTCTTCACCTTTACAATGAATGGTATTGACTTTATGACTTTCACCTGTAAATATGTTATATTTATTGATGGCTGGGATCCATTGACTATTCCAACAGATTGCACATATATGTATACCGTTCCTGGTACGGTGGGGAATGTTATGTTCACATTGAAAACATTGTTCGCTGATGAATTGAATGTTTCATTTATTGGTGATGCACCCGTTAGATTCTCTCCAGCGAGAAGAACATGTATCTGGTATTCATCGAAGTATCCATTCACATATATTTTATAATGGCAGGTCTCACCTGTACCAACAATTGTTGGTCCCTCTATTGTTGTTGAAATACCCCTTGCTTCACTCAAAGGCAAAATCAATAAAGAAAAAAGTATCATGGCTGTTAAAATTCTGGAAATTTTCATTTCTTTTTCCTCCTTGTGAATGTTACAAAGAGCATAAATCCTGTTATTATCACAACGGTCACTATAATTACTTCAGTTATAAATAGTGAAATGTTTGGAATAACATATGTAACATTTCCATTGCTAATAATTCCCTGTACTGGTTGTATGTAAATCATGTTCATTGTGTATTCTGTTGTATATTCCCTGTTTGCTGAAAATGCTGCGACTATAACATTAACCTTCAATGCATGCGTTGATGAAATTGGTGTTAATTTTATTGTCAATGTATTCTGTCCCCATGGCCCTACAGTTATATTGTTATTTTCAATCGTATAGTTCCAGCCAAGTGACCTTAATTCAATGTTGTTAAGTATTGTTACATAATACTTTTCAACACTGTTTCCATGGTTTAATATTGTGAAATTGAGTATTATCGAATTTCCTGAAATAACCATTGTTGTTGGATTCTCTATTGTTGTGTTGTGATAAACTGTAACATTCAAAACTATGTTTGTGAAGGATATCAGGGATTGATTATAAATTCCCCTGATCTCGATAGTATTATCGCCAAGCGTCATTTTATCCGAAACCGTAACATTTACTTTCAGAATCCTTGATTCTCCAGGATAAATTTCCATGTTTTTCTGGCTGAATGAAACATTCCATGGTCCTGTTGATTCAAATGTTACGTTTTCAGGTACGTTTCCTGAGTTTTCCACAGATATCACGTATGTTAGATTCTCACCAACATTTCCTGTTTGAATTGGAGAGAGATCAACCATTTTTATATCATGTATTGTGTTCCTTAACATTTGAATGTTAATGTTTGTGGATCCTGTTAAATTGATTGTATAGTTTGTGTAATATTCAACGTTCATTCCATATTCCTTATTTATTGCGCTTGCATTGATTGTGTAATATCCCATTGGTAGATTTATTGATCCAAACCCATTGGTAAATTTGATAGCAAAGTATGAATTGTTTGATATCAAGGTCACATTTCCATTGTATGTTTTGTTTGAATATGTGATGAAAATATTCAGATTGTATCCCTTCTGTAGATATATGTTGTAAGGAACACTTTCACCCAAGTTTAAATTAACATGGCCAAGGTAACTTGCAGAGTATCCTGGATAATAAACATAAACTGTATAGTATCCTGGAGGAATGGAAATGTTGAAGAATCCGGATGAATCTGTTGGAGAATTGAAGTATGTTGAATTATTGTATAGAATAACATCTGCCCAGGGAAGTGAATTTGAATTAAAGTAAACATAACCGTGTATGTTTGAAAGGTACTGGTATCCTTTAACATAAAGATTAACTGTTGTATTACCGGAAACAAAGGTTGAATTATTCGCTTCGTATATATATGGAATTTTTCCTGGAACAATGTTTTCAATGGAAAATGTGTAGTATCCACTTGGTAAAATAAGTACCGTGAATATCTCTACTGGCTTAATTAAAACAATGCTTCCATAATTTATATTTAAATCAACCGTTTTTGAATAATTTTTAATGTTTATTGAAACATAATTTCCGTAGATGTATGAAAGATATATTATTGAATTCTCCGTAATGTTATATTCACCAAGGTATACAAGATTTCCTCCGAACGTGTACAATGTATATGTGCCTGGCTCAATTGAAATATTGTTTCCGGAATTCACAAGTTTTCCCCGCGTATTGAACCAGTATATGTTGTTTAGACTGTTTGCAATGCTTACCCTTGCGAATATTTTTATGTTAATGTTCTCCTGAAGGTAATATGTATTGTAGTTAACGTATATTTCTGATGGAACTGCATAACTTTCTGTATTCTTTGTTATAACTGATAGAGAATAGTTACCTGGAGGTAACATAACACTGTAACCATTGTTTGAAACATTTGTATAATATGTTCCAGAATTTGATCTGAAAAGCAATTCAATGTTTCCATTGTATGCTGATGGATAATTAACCTTTCCATAAACATTTACGTTTACAGGTACCATGTTAATGGTGTAATTCATTTTTGAAACAATATTTTTCGTTGTGTATGCATAGGCAAATGCTGAGAATGAATATCCATTTTCTGTAACATAGAAATGGAACTTTCCATCGGCCTGTATATTATTTACATAATAATTCTGGTTATCGTACTCAAGGAAAACCACTGCATGTGTTATTATTAATGAATTAGCCATTACCTGTCCCGAAACACTAGTTGCATTCTCCAGTGAAACATTATAGAATGTGTTTCCAGGGATATTTAATTTTGTGTAATAGGCATATGGCACGGATGTGGATGAGTTAAAGCCAACAACACCCAAATTATAGTTCCCTGGAGGAACATAAACGGAGAAGTAACCTGAATTGTTTGTATATACTCTAACAAAGTTCTGTCCGCTGAAAAGAATAACACCTGAATCAGGTATTGGATACTTTTCATATTTAACATAACCTGAGAATTCAACAGCCTTTGTTAAATTGAACACAAGTGATGAATTTTCCATTGGTACATAGGATCCAATGTAAACATATTGGGCATTGTTGTAGAAATAATCAATGTAAATTGAATAGTACATATCCGGGAGCGTTAATGAGAATTGGCCTGATGAATTTGTCACAACAACCTGGGAATTCTGATATGTGAATTCATCCGTGAACCTGACTATTGCACCTGAAACGGGTTTGTTGTTTAATAGAACAGTACCATTTAATCTGTAACCTGTTAGTATGTTGAAATTTACGGCGCTTGATGAATTGAAGGATGAGAAAGACGCAACCTGGTATGATGAGTAGTAACCGGATTTTTCAACATTCACCCTGTATGATCCAGGTAAAACGTAGAGTGTGTATGATCCATACTGATTCGTTTCAGTTTCATATACCTGTTTTCCATATGCTTTTACAGTGACATTTACCGCGGCACTTCCATTCTGATATGATACAATTCCGGTTATTTTATCTGGATAAATAACAATATCATGGGTTAAATTCTGTTGAGGATTAATTGTTACATTTCCAACATAATAGTAGGATCCATTTATATTTACAATTATATTATATTCATGCGGAGCAATGTTCTCTATTTTATAGTAACCCGATTTTGAAACCGTTGCTGAATAATTCAATGAATATGTTGTGTTTGTTAAATATACAGTTGATCCATAGGGTATGTAATCACCAGGAACATATGTATTATTTTTCATTATGTTGTAATATACCATTCCATCTATGTTTGATGCATTTATTATGAAATTCTTTGTTATTATGTAACTGGGATTACCATCCGGCTGAATGCCCGTGTTTATCCTCAATGCCTGATCTTCTGAAACATAGATCTTTGTTTCATTAAGTATTGTTTCCTCAGTGAGGAATAGTTTGTTCATGTTTCCATTAGTTGAAATGATTATTGTATCGTTACCTGCAACAGCATAAAGTTTGTAATATCCTGAAGAGTTTGTGTATGTGTATGTGTGCGGAATACCATACTGATCGTCAAGTGTAACAAGAACATTTGAAAGAGGCTGGCCATCCGAAAGTGTTACCCTTCCCTCTATTATTGCACCCGGGTAGAATTTTACAAGTACAACATTTGCCGGTAAAAGCTGGTTACCAGGCGGGAATAAAACAACTGTTCCATTATGTGTTTGCTGTAAATAATAGGCCTCCTGTAATGGAACAGCCTTCCAGGCGTTTGTGTGATTCTGGTAATCCTTGTATGGATTCCAGAAGGATGTGCTGTAAACAACCTCAAAGTGTGTTAGATTCCATGCAGGCATGATGGGATAATAACTCATCTGGCTTGAAAGACCTGGTATGTATGGTCCGGTTCCAACAGTCAGACCAGAATATCCAACATAAATCCTGTAGAGCATTGTGTTGAAAAATGCAGGCTTGTATGTTATAACATAGTTAACAATGGTAACACCCGGTGGAACTGCATTGAGAGGATAAGTATTTCCTGAAGAATCTTCAGCAAGTATATTATAATACTCTGTTGGTATAAACTGGCCGTTTATTATTTCTGTTGGCCTGTCGGAAAGGAATGCTGGAGCATAAAATATGCCAGTCTGTGTTCCTGAAAGCGGGAAGAGCCTGTAGTCAACACCGAAGTACTCAATGCTGTAACCAGTTACCCTTTCAAGATCAACGTAAAGGTTAACGAGAACATTTTCAGGGTACTGTGAAAGATCTCCCTTTACCAGAGCATACTTTGCATTGACAGTTGTTAAATTGTTTGTGTAATTACCATATTTCTGTGGATTTGATAAAACAAGATTTATATAATATGATGGATTCTTTGATAGGTTGAAATAATAGTTCAAAATATTCTTTTCTTCCTGGGGACCAAGATATTGAATTAATATATTTTCCACCTGGTTTGCCATGGATGAATTGTAAAGTGCAGCATCAAGGATCCTTGCAATCAAAAGAGATATGGCCCTGCTTTCATTCTGTGTTGTTAAAAACTGTCCTGCTATCTGATAACCATTCTGGAAGTTATCAGCAACGGTGGGATGCTGTCCTTCTTCAATCTCCTGGAAACCGTAGTCCCACCAGGACAGGAAGGCCGGACGGTATTGACTTGCTTGATTTGTGTCCTGTGTACTCAACCATATTAAGGCGTTCTGCCATGGATCATCCTGTTTATTTGTAATCTGCACACCATATGCGCCTAGGTACCACAGACCGGTGTAATTCTGTGGCCTGTAGAATGAAGGCATAACATCGTATATCTGTTTATCATAAACTGTCTTATTGTTGTATGGTATTGCTGAATCCACGGCACCCCACATGTTTGGTGTGATAACAAATAATGCTATGAGTATTATTGCCACAATTTTTGACCATTTAATACTTTTCTTTAAGGCAACTCTAACTGAATAATTGAATGCCCTGAATGTTTTCCCTATTTCCTCAAGGTGAAGTTTTGTTACAATTAAATCGAGCATGTACGCTGCAGGTATTATAAAGCCGGGTGATGCATTGTAAATGAACCTTGCGGCTGAAAATGCCATGTAAACGCTAACGAGAGAAAAGATAACGAAGAATAGGTAATATTCATTTCTATTTTTCCTTATATCATAAAGCATGAAGAACAGACCTGCAACGAAAAGGAAGAATACACCAACACTTGCATTCATTATTATTTCACCAAGTGTTGGTGACTGTGCTTCAGCTATTGTCATATACATTGGTGTCTTTATGAAATAACCAGCACCCGAAAGGGCATAATTAATTAAACTGGGTGCATATATTTTCAAAATTATGAACGCTCCTATGGCCAGAATTATCACAATTGTATATATGAATGTCCAAGGCCATTTCTGTGTGAACTCAAAGAATAGTGTTGCTATAATAACAAATAGAAGGAGATAAAATGGTGCGCTCATCCATGGACTTACCATATGCGTTACATAGAAATATGGAAATCCTAAGGGGTATGAGAAAAGTCCAAATATTATTGTTATCCATAATATGTGGAAGGATGAAACATTCCTTATCTTATTGTAGAATATCTGGAAAACAAGGTATATGAGAATTATAGCCTCCACATATGCGAAACCCTGCCACATTGCCTGAATCGTTCCAAAACTTACACCTGCCAGCATTGAATATATTACAGTCAATTTGTTCTCCCTGAAGAATTTAATCGTTCCATTCTTCCAGCTTGAAAGACTGAAATAGTTATCAACCCATATTGTTCTATTTACACTCTTTAAAGCTTTGATAAAGAAATAAAATGTCCAGACAGCAAAGAACAATATTACATCATCATAACCATTCCAGGATGCCACGCTCCTCATCATGTTTGAGGCGCTCGTGGCAATAAGCAATGCCGAAATGATACCAACCCTTCTGTTGAATGCCTCCTTACCAATTAAATATATTGGTATTGCAATAAGTGCACCGAATATAGCTGTTATAAGCATCATTGAATATCCAAGAGCGTTCATCATATTCCCTGCAAATGGAAGGAAAATGTAGGCAATGCCGATAACTGTCCATTCATAGAATGGTGGCCTTGGATCTATGAACCCTACAGGGTAGTTCAATAAGGGATCATGAGTTAATTGATGTCCTGTTGAAACAATATAATAAATCACCCTCTCATGGTAGTACGAGTCAGCTCCACCAGATACACCTGCACCACCAAAAATGCCAAAACCACTTTGAATCGCCGGTGTCCATATGTAATATGTTCTCAGAAAGAAACCAATGAGCACTATGGAAAGCATTATGATGAACACTGTTAAATCCCTTTTTCCTTGAGGGCTGATATCAAACCTACCCATTATTAAATCACCATCCCCATTTTTCAATGGGATTAATCACCACATGCCACTCTATATAAAAAAGTTTTTCAAAATAAA
>JAVRLK010000050.1:0-5036 GCA_031961545.1 Thermoplasmatota archaeon
GAAAATTCAAGGGGTATTTCCTTCATTACCTCATCAAGGAAACCCAAAACAATCATGGATCTTGCCTCATCCTCGTTCAATCCCCTTGACATTATGTAGAAAAGCTGTTCTTCACCTATTTTACCAACAGATGCCTCATGGGCAACGCTCGCTGTTTCTTCATAAACTTCATTATGAGGATATGTAAAATTCTTTGATTTTTCATCAAGTATCAATGCATCACACTGCACATGAGATTTTGAATTGTATGCACCCTTTGGTATTCTTACAAGACCCCTGTAAACGGATACACCACCGTTCATGCTTATACTCTTTGATATTATTTTTGAACTTGTGTTTGGTGCAAGGTGCAGAACCTTGCCGCCACCGTCCTTCCATGTATCACCAGATGCAAGGACAATGTTTAAGTGGGATGCTGTTGCATATTCACCAACAAGGTAACTGGAAGGATAAAGCATTGTTACCTTTGATCCAAGCGATCCACCTACCCATTCTATTTTTCCATTCCTTTCAACCCTTGCCCTTTTTGTGTTTAGATTGTAAATATCCTTGCTCCAGTTCTGAACTGTTGTGTATTTTACCTTTGCATTCTCCTTCACGTATATTTCCACAGCAGCAGCATGGAGTGAGCTTACGTTATAAATGGGTGCAGTACAGCCCTCAATGTAGCTAACTGAACTGCCCTTCTCAGCTATTATCAACGTGTGTTCAAACTGTCCCTCCTGCTGGTAGTTCATCCTGAAGTATGTCATAAGGGGAAGATCAAGTTGAACATTCTCAGGAACATAAACAAAGGATCCACCGCTCCATACGGCCCCATGCAATGCTGCAAATTTGTTATCCCCGGGGGGAACAAGTTTCATGAAGTATTCCTTGAAAATGTCAGGATACTTCTTCAATGCTGTATCTGTATCAAGAAAAACAACACCCTTTTCCTCATACATTTTCTTAACGCTTGCATACAAACCCTCAGAATCGAGCTGTGCAACCGTTCCACTCAAATATTTCCTTTCCATTTCTGGAACACCAAGCTTTTCGTAAGTTTCCCTGATTTCCTGTGGTAAATCCTCCCATTTTCTCGCCTTCACCTCATCTGGCAGAACATAGTACCTGATGTCATTAAAATCTATATCAATCTTTGGACCCCAGTTTGGCATTGGCATTGAATTGAATATTTCGAGGGATCTCAGCCTGAACCTCTTCATCCATTCAGGTTCCTTTTTTATTTCTGATATTTCTTCAACAACCTCTTTACTCAATCCCTTCTCAAAGACATGGGGATACTTTGCCCTTGTTACGAACGAATATTCACTTTCATTAAATTTTAACTCCTGTTCCTTATCCATTCATAACCACTCTCTTCAATCTTCAGTGCAAGATCATAATCACCCGACATTACTATTGTTCCATTCATCATAACATGAACGTAATGTGGTTTGAGATATTTCAATATTCTCTGGTAATGTGTTATTAGCAACATACCTATTTTATACTCCTTTTCAATTATTTCCTCAATTGTTTTTGCAACAGCCTCAAGTGCATCAACATCAAGACCTGAATCTATTTCATCAACTATGGCAAATTTTGGTTTTAAAACAGCAAGCTGTAAAATCTCGGACTTTTTTCTTTCTCCGCCTGAAAATCCCTCGTTAACGTTCCTGCTGAGCAGTGATGTGTCCATGTTAAGCATCCTTGCCCTTGACTGTATGTATGAAATGAATTCCTGGAATGTTCTTTTATCATCAGGATAGTGAACATTATGTGCTGTTCTTAGGAATGAAAATAATTTTACACCTGAAAGTTCAACAGGATTCTGGAAAGTTAAGAATAATCCTCTCTTTGCCCTTTCATCAGGTGGCAGATTTGTAATATCCTCACCATTCAGCAATATTTTACCACTTTTTACCCTGTAGTTCCTGTTACCCATTATGGTATGTGCCAGTGTTGTCTTGCCAGATCCGTTTGGACCCATTAAAGCATGAATTTCTCCTTCCTTTATTGTCAGATTAACATTTTTTACAATTTCCTTTCCTTCAACTTCCACTGAAAGATCAATTATTTCAAGTATGTTCATAGGCTTTGATCATGAGGTATTATATATAAAAGTTTTGTAGTTTTTTTCATTCTTTTTTAATGGTATCAATATAAAGCGTTTCAATCCTATCCTTAATGTTATCATCCGCGAATGTTGATGATGTTGATACAATAATCTTACTTTTTTTACTTATTTTTTTAATCAAATAGTCCAGAATTTCCTTTTTATCATCTGAATAGTTATCAAGTATTATTAAATTCTTCCTTTTTAATATTTTATCAATCCTTTCGTTCAAACCGTCCTGTAATCTTTCCTTAAAAGATTTAAGATCCTTAACATCATCCATCTGTACCATTATTATGTTCCAGTCTTTTATAAGGGAAATGAATTTTGAAATCAATGATGTTTTACCAGAACCCTTCTCACCCCTTATTACTAAATATTTTACATCTGATTTCAACCATTTTTTAAGGCTCTTTATTTCATTTTTTCTGTCCAAAAGATCAATTTTGGAAAATCCCTCAATGTAATTTTTCCTATCATTGTTCTTATGGTTGTTCTTTGCAATCTCTATAGCCTGAAGCCATGTCATTTTTCCATATTTTTCAACCATATCTGAAAGCTTTACCTTTCTTTTGTTATATTCAATTTTAATTGATCCTATTAAATTCTTTATCCTTTCAACTTCCGTAATACCTGAAGGTGTTAAAAAATAAACATTTACCCTTTTTTCCTTATCCTTCACCCTTCCTTTAATTTCCATCACAAGACCCTTTTCAAGAAGATCCTCAAGTTCCCTTGGAACATGTGTAACGGTTATACCTATTGCCCTGGCAATGCCTTCCTGTGTTATTTCATTGGGATATATGTACCTGTCCTTGAAATTCAAGTAATCCGAAAGATAAACGAGAATTTTTGTCTTTACAGTGATCTTCTCCACCATTCTGTATGGTTATTCTTTTATTATTATTTAAAATTAATGAATTCCTTCTCAATTTTCTCTATTTCATCCCTGCCCTTTCTCTCGTATGCCCTTAAGAGATCCATGTTCATTTCAAGAAAGGTGTGCCCCCAGGAAAACTTGTTCATGATTTCAAATGCCTGTTCCTCAAACCCCAGGATGAACAGGGCAGCTGTGAAGGCTTCAGCAGTTGAAAGCTTTCCTGGATGACCGAAGTTTGTTGGATTACCAGGAACAAGGAATGGGAGCCTCCTTGATTCACCTTTTACGTTTGTAAAAATTCTATCTATCTTTTCCCAGGTTCCATCAACCGCGGTTATACCATAAAGAATTGCAATTTCAAGATCCTCATAACCAAGTATTTTGTATGAATTTGGATCAAGTATTATGCTTTTCTTTGGATATGTTTTTGTTGATAATTTAACCAGACCGAACCTTTCCATTTTCTTTGCTGTACATTTTTTTGGATCATCCTGTGAAAGGTATAAAACAAATAAGGGTATTTTTTTCATTTTTTATTGAAAACAAAGTAAAGAATAAAGACACTTGCTATCATCACAATTATGAATATGAATGGACCTGAAAGATAGAACGGTGTTGCCTGTGTGTGCTTTATGTTTCCATTAGGAAATCCTGGAAGAACACCCATGTTAAGAAGCTGTCCGAATGTGTATCCAGGTATCAGTGATGGTAAATTTTTTACATATAGGAGAGCATCTGTAACGGTGGCATAGGTTAAATTGTTGTATCTTTCAAGTGCAAATATAAACTGCACACCAAATGCGTTCAATCCCTTAAGGCTGTAATCAAAAAATATGTATGTATGGTTTGGATCCGAACTCCAGTTGTAGGTTGTTATTGTTCTTGAATACAAAATTGGATAAATTAGCTCTTTCCATATTTTATCAGTTATTTGATACTCCTTACCATCAACCATGTGGATTGTTATTGTTGGATATGTTACCTCATTCTGCGCATGAACGTTCGGTATTAACATCAGCATGACAAGGAATGCTGCAAGGAAAACAAATATCCTCATTGCTTTCCAAAAAGATTTTTTATTATTTAACTTTTTCATTCAACCATATTCCATCCTGCTTATGGTAATGTCCTGATCTTATGGAATATGGTTTTTCTGCCTCCCTGTCAAGTTTTATGAAAATTATCTGGGCTATCCTATCACCCTCACTTATTTTTACATCAATGTTTGTTGTATGTGCGAAAATGTTCAATTTTCCTTCAAAGCCTGCATCTATTATACCTGAACTCAACACTATACCCTTTCTTGCCCAGCTTGTCCTTATCCATATCTGTCCTATTATATCATTAGGGAAATAGAAATATTCTTTTGTTGAAATAATAAAGAATGTTGACCCTGGTATATTCTCAGATTTTTTATTGAGGGAAGGTATGTAACATTCATCAACGGTAACATCATAACCGTTTGGAGTTAGATTGTTTTCATTGAAATTATCAATCTTCAATTTACCATTTTTTATCATTTGGATTATTGATGAATCTGAAAGTATCATAAAGAAAAATATGGAAAAATGGTTTAAAATTTTTTTTATAGTACCGGTAAAAGTTTCTTAATCTCCCATTCAGTTACCTCTGCCCTGAAGTATTCAACCTCTCTGCTTTTAACTATGTAGAAATGGTTGAATATATGATCACCAAGCGTTTCCCTCATCAATTCACTTTTCCTGAAATATTCCAGGGCTTCACCCAGAGATCCGGGTAAACTTTCAATACCCAGCTTTTCCCTTTCGGATGGTGAAAGATGATAAATATCCTTTTCAACAGGTTCAGGTGGTTCAATTTTATTTTTTATGCCCATCAATCCTGCGGCAAGCATAACTGAGAACTGAAGATATGGATTTCCAGCCGGATCAGGGTTCCTGAGTTCAAGCCTTGTTTTCAATCCCCTGCCCTGGGGTATTCTTATCATTGCACTCCTGTTCTTGTTTGCCCAGGATATGTAAACAGGTGCCTCGTAACCAGGTACAAGCCTTTTGTAGGAGTTAACTGATGAATTCAGAA
>JAVRLK010000050.1:5136-8496 GCA_031961545.1 Thermoplasmatota archaeon
GTGTTCAGATCAGGTATACCCCTCATGTCCGATTCCTCAATTGTTGCGTATCCAACAATACTTGATCCATCAAACAAAACACCATCATCCATTGCCTTGTCAAACTTATCACTTGGCATTATTACTGTTTTCACATTTCCGAGAATGTCCATGAACTGCATCTGGAGAAATTTAATGTTTTCTTTTTTTATTATTTTTGATACCTCTTCCCTATCCATGGTTTGTAATCATTCTTTCATTATAAAAAAATATTCATGTTTTTTCTTTAATTCTGTTAAAATTTTTAACAAAAATTTAACAGAAATTTCATGGACTGAAAAGTTTTAATTTTTCAAAATAATCCTTAGAATATTCACCCAGAATTTTATTTATAATATCATTCCTTTTTTCAAAATATTCCTCCCTCAGTATTCCAAATAAATACCAGTCATAATATTTTCCCGCAACTTTTAATCCTCTCCTTACTTTTCCTTCAAGAATCAAACCGTTATCCATGAGAACCCTATGTGCCCTTTTGTTGTACTCGGCGCTCCATGCCTCAACCTTTTCATAATCAAGGATATAGAATAACATTTCCAATAAAATTAAAGTTGCAACCTTTCCGAATCCACTGTTCCAGTATTCCTTCTTTGTGTACAATCCTATCCCGGCCCTTTTAATTGGTCCCGGGTTATCGTATATGGATGCAATGCCGACACTCTTCCTGTTATCGATCTCCTCCACTACAAACCTTTTCCTGTTTCCCTTCAAATCCTCCTCGTATTCCTTGTTGATTTCATCCATGTTCTTGAAATTTATAACAATACCCCTTGAATAGAATGTAACATATTGATCATTTTCAAGTTCATGAACAAGGCTTAAATCTGATCTTTCAAGCGGCCTGAGCCTTATTTTTCCAGCCTCATACATATTCGATCATGTTTGACCGCCATATGCCTTTGCAAATTCTGCCTGTATTTCCTTGTATTTGTCCTCAAGTAACTTCTGCTGTTTTTCAAGTGTTTTTATTCTAACATCAATTGTTTCCTTTTCCTCCTCCAGTTCCTTCTTCAGTTTTTCAATATCGTTAACTGAAACAAGTATGGTTCCAACAAGCTTAAATACCCTGGAATTACTGTCAATCTTTGACAGTTCTTCAAGTGTTTTAGCTATTTCTCTAGATTTAAGATCAAGCTGATATTTCTGAGCTATGACATTTTCAAGCTGCTGTTGAATATTCTGAGCCTGTTTCAGTTTTTCCTGCAGATAGGGTGTTAGATTAAGATCAACCATTCTTTATCATCTCCATCACATTCATTGAGAGACCTATCCACCTCATATAGGAGGTTATAGCAGCTCTCAATGCATTGATATCCCTTGCCTCTATATGAACCTTTAGAGTGTTTTCCTTAACCTCAAGGAGAACCTTTGTTCTCGGAATATCCCTTTCACTCTCTATATCCAGTACACTTTTTATTATTCCTGCATCATCACATATTATGTCAATATCGGCTATGTTCATTACTTTTTCATCGCCTCTATGATCTTTGGAACAACAGCATAAAGATCTCCAACAATTCCATAATCGCATTCGTTGAATATGGGTGCATTCTTATCCCTGTTTACAGCTATAACGGTCTTGGATCCCCTCATACCAGCTATGTGCTGTACCTGCCCTGAAATACCCAGGGCAATGTATATCTTTGGCTTTACCCTTTTTCCTGACAGCCCAACCTGCCTCTCTTCACTCAACCAGTGATAATCGAGGCATACGGGTCTGGATCCACCTATTTCACCATGAAGGAGATCCGCAAGCTGCTGTACCAAAGATAAGCCTTCCTTCTTACCAAGTCCCCTTCCAACTGAAACTATTATGTCCGCCTTTTCAAGGTTCACGTTCCCTTTCGGCTTCTCTATTGATTCAACAAGCCTTATTTTTGATTGTTTATCCAAATTCAATTCCTTTACATTTGATTTTGAATCAACAGGAACAGGATCCACAAGACCTGGAAGAATTGTGAATATTTTTGACTTTGATTCCTCCTTTATTATACTCTTTCCTCCAAAGAAAAATCTTTCAGTAATAACAGATCCGTCCTTCAATTCAAGGCTCATTATTTCTGTTTTTGCTTCAAAACCAAGATCCTCCGAAAGAACAGATGCAAGTTCCCTTCCAAGAACAGATGATCCTATAAGGATTAAATCGTATCCACCTGACCTGAAATTTTCTTTTATCAAATCTGAAAGATTATCAACGAAAGCGTTTTCACCCTTTATTTGAAAAACATTCTCCGCACCATAATTTGTCAGGTCTGATTGGGATGTTGTGAATAGATCCATGTTAAATTTACCCCTGAACATTGTTAATATCTGTCCTGCAAGATCATCCTTTTCAGAAAAGACCATTGCCTTCATCTTACCTCACCCTTTAAAACCTTAACAACCTCCATAACTCCCTTATCAATGTCCTCAAAGATTATTCTCTTTCTATCACTCTTAGGAGCTTTATTTGATAAAACAACAGTTGTTGTCACCCTATCGGGACTTATTTCCTCAACCTTTGTTGGTTTTCTTCCGGCAGCCATTATCTGTATCAATGGTGGCAGCCTCGGTTCATTTATTTCCTGTTCAACAGTAACAAGTGCCGGGAGATCAGTTTCAAGAACAACATTTTTATCCTCAATGCTCCTTGTTATTCTCACCTTTTTATCAACCATCTCCAGCTTTATTGCATTTCCAAGTATTGGTATGTTTAATTTTCTTGCAACCTTACCGGGTACAAGACCGGAATAACTGTCTGCGGAAGCATTACCCATGATTATTATATCGTACTGAAGCTGTGATATCTTTTTGGAAAGAACAGATGCTGTGGCCTCAGGATCATGGCCCTTGTATCCCTTTATAATTATTCCCTCATCAACTCCCATTGCAAGTGCTTCCTTCATGGCAAGACTTGCCTGATCTCCACCGTATGTTATTCCTATTACCTTTCCTCCATGCTTCTCCTTTATTCTCACCGCTTCCTCAATTGCATTTTTGCTCAGATCCTCAATCCTGTATGGCAGATTCTTTGTTATTGGTTCCTGTGTCTTTTCATCAATCTTCATCTGGTCAATATCAAGAATCTGTTTAAAACAAACTATTATGTTATACATGTTCATCACCCTATCTTTTTAAGATTTTTCTTGTATCTTTCGCAGAATGATACATAAATACCCTTGAATTCTGTCCACTGTTTCTTGTAATCATCATTTACCTTACCCTTTGGCTGTGCCGGAACACCGGCAACAATTGTTTCATCATCAACAACCTGCCTGATCTTAACAACAGATCCCTCTGCAAGAACAGCCCATTTACCAACAACAGCATAATCCGTAACAA
>JAVRLK010000051.1:0-8364 GCA_031961545.1 Thermoplasmatota archaeon
TTACATCCGGTGACATATCGTAAAGACCGGCCCATTGTCTCATGATTTTAACATATTTAACTGAAGGTATCATTTTTGTTATTTCCCTTGAAAAATGTTTAAGAAAATCAACTGTTGTGTTTATGTGGTAACCCTCAAACTCAACAGGATCACCTATTCCTCCAACTATTTCTCCCCTCATACTCTGGCTGAAATATATACCTGATGGTATACCAACAAGCATTGGTTCCTGGAAGAATTTAATTGGCTCTGTTGCAATTATCTCATGCCTCACAGGTCTTGTTGGTATATCAACACCAGCCCATTTCGCCACTTCCCTTGTGTATGCACCCGCAGCCCCAACAAATATTTTTGCCTTTATTTCCCCCTTATCAGTTAAGACGGATTCTATCTTTCCGTTGTTCATTTTAAAGTTATATGCCTTTGTGAATGTGAATATTTTTCCGCCGTACTTCTGGAAACCTTTTGCGTAGGCTTCAACAACAGCCTGCGGAAATACAATACCATCCCTGTGGTTGTATGCTCCACCGTAAATCTTTGATGTATCAATGTAGGGATACCTTTCCTTGATTTCATCCGGTGTCATTATCCTGCTTTTTACACCATACCTGTTCTGTATTTCCACATTTTTCTTCATACTTTCCAAAGAATTTTCATCGTAGGCAAGGAAAAGGTATCCACCCTGTCTGAAAAGTATGTTGTAATTCATTATTGCTGACATTTTTTCAAAGAAATCTATACTTTTCTTTGAAAGATATATGCTCTCAGGTGTTGCAAACTGTTCCCTCACACCTCCACCGCACCTTCCAGATGATCCATGGCCCAGGTAACTTTTCTCTATAACTGTTACATCCATACCTTCTTTGGCCAGAAAGTAACCAATGCTCAAACCTGAAACTCCACCACCTATGATTAAAACATCAGTGTTTTCTATCAACCACAAACACCCCCAGATAAACAGGATCGAGAGGAGTTCTTGCAGTAAAAGGCCTTAATTCTTTAGGATCCCTTCCCGTTTCCCTTGCAAGTATTTTCATAACAGCAAGGGTGCACCCCTTACCCTGGCATGGTCCTGTTCCAAACCCTGTTATCCTTTTTAAACTTTCAATGTCCCTGTAACCCTCCCTTATAGCCTTAACAATATCATTCTCAGTTAGATCCTCACACCTGCACACTATCTTCATGATCGCACCTCACATTATAAGCTCCCTTTTTTCAACCTTTTCAACAATAAACTCCCTTGGAATGTTTGATAGTACAGTTTTTCCAAGATCCTCTGATTTTACATTAAAACCAAGGGATTTTAAAGCATTCAGGGCTGAATATCTACCTTCAATCAAACTTTGCTGATGTGTGAATCCTCCGGCATAGTATATGCCTGAAACGATTTCCAGGGAACTGTTCCTTATAGGATAGTATGAATCTTCATCACCATAATATTTCACCTCACCACCAGATTGTAAAATTAGTTCGTAGGTTTTCATTCTGTCCGTCATAATCAATAGATCGCAACCTATTGTTTTCCTTTCACTACCATTTGATATTTCTATACCTTCAAGGTTCTTTTTTCCATAAGCCTTTAAAATTTCATAACCAACATATGTTTCAAAATTTTCACCCTTCCTGTTTGTTATAATTCCCTTAATTTCCAGACCCTTCTTACTTAAGGAATCTGCAATATCAAAAACATATCTATTTTTTCCATAAATTAAAGCATTTTTTCCGGGTAAAACATTGTTCTCATAGATTAAAGAATGTACACCTGAATAGAGCATAATACCCGGAAGATCGTTGTTATCGAATACTAAATTTTTATAGTAGGATCCTGTTGCAAGAATTATCTTCTTTGCATAAATTTCATAAAGTGTATTGTTTCCCTGTGCCGCCACCCTATCAGGATAGATACCGAAAACTTCAGTATTTTTCAATATCCTGATATTTTTGATTTCCTTTACAATTTTATCAATATATTCTCCTCCCTGCATTTTTTCATTATCCATGTTGATCATAATATTATTGTTGTAAAGTTCACCACCAAGGTTTTCATGCTCTTCAACCAAAACTGCATTATTCGTATACTTTGATACCTCAAGGGCAGCGCTAAGACCAGCAAGACCTGCACCAACAATGAGAACATCCGTGTTTATTGTTTCATTGGAAAATTCAACACCCGGATCCTTCTTTGGCAATTCACCAAGACCGGCAAAGGATGCGATCCTTCTCATATAAAAATTTCTAAGAAATGTGGGATGTATGAATCTATGGTAATAGAATCCCGCACCGAGTGATTTTTCAAATTTGTTAAGTATTGATAAAATATCCTTATCAGCATTTGGCCACGCATGCTGCCTTCTAACAACCATTCCATCCTTTACCTTCACCTGGCATGTTCTAACATTTGGTATTCCATCCACTTCCATCATACATGATGAACATTTACCTGTCCCGCAGTAATACCCCCTTGGTCTGTGAAACTTCATGCTTCTGCTGAAAATTCTAATACCATTTTTATAAAGGCAGGCTGCAAGTGTAAGATTATCATCACATTCAATTTCCTTACCTTCAAAATTTATTTTTACTTTTGCCATAAGGGTCAGGTGGTAATTGCATTGAAGAATAAAAATTATTCCTTTTTTTCAAGTATATGGAAAATTATTTCTTAATCAAAAGAATCAATAATTTTGCCTTTACTTTGAGCAGTGATGCAAATTTTGATTAATTATGTTTTATATCATTACGCATAGTACTGCTATTGTATTTTTATATTTTTTGAATTAGATTCCAAAATCTTTGGAAATTTTTAAGTTCTTTAACACTTTTTGTTTGGTACCTCTTTATCTCTGATCATAAACAAAAAATAACTACCTTTTTTATATGATATAAATTATACTTATAGGGACTATAGTTAAAATAAAAAATCAGAAATTATTTTGTAAAATTTTTTTCGCTCTTTTTAGTTTAGAGTTCTAATATATTGTTCCAATCTCTGAATATTTGGATGTTATTAATTTTCCTTCACTGAATCTTCTGAGGCTGAATGGCCTCCAGTCAAACATAGCTTTTTCAGGATCCTCGCCAACAAGCATATCTGATGCCATGAGGCCATATGCTGGACTTAACTTAAAGCCATGGCCGCTTAGACCTGCACACACATAAACATTTTCTAAACCAAGTGAATCAAGACTGTCGCAAATAACCTGACCATCAGGGGTCATATCGTATAGCCCTGTGAATGTTGATATAACACCAGCCCATCCCATGCCTGGCAATCTTTTCATGATCTTAGAAAAATACTCCTCCTTAAAGCTTTCATCCGCAGTTTCAGGAATATCTGAATGAATATCTATAGGTGTTTCATCAATTCTAGGATCCAAACTTCCTAAAACAGTAATAGTTTCACCTTCCATCTTATAGTAAGCAACTTGAGGTGGATCCCAAAGGGTTGGTTTGATACCTTGATATTCTTTAGGTCTCCTAAGATATATTAATGGATGGAGAGATGCATAAATGGGTAATAGCTTATCCTTGGAAACGCCAGATTCCTCCAGTATATCATTTGTCCATACATTTGTGGCGAGAATAACCTTATCGGCCCGAATAACCTTACCATCGTCCAAGTAGATAGTAACTCCACCTGAGACAGAATCTACAGACTTTACCTTTTTTCCAAGTATAAGCTCTGCCCCCAAAGAAATTGCAGCAGACATATAGGAATTGGCAGCTGCTACTGGATCCGCATAACCACTGTAAGGTTCATAAGCTATGTACTCGTAATCATCCAGATTTATGTCTGGAAAATATTTCTTAATGTCCGATGGATTGATTTCTTCTTCATTTATTCCAATTTCCCTAAGCATTTTTACGTTTTCTTTAGCCACATCCATATGACGGGAGGGAAAAGGGAATATCATACCTGTCTGTGTAAAACCCGAATAGCCAATTTCTGAAAAACGTTGAAATACATTTAATGAATATAAAGCCAATTTGGCAATCATTCTGTTGCTATAATGAGTCCTTACCAGGGCACTAGATTTACCAGTAGTTCCACAAGCAATACACTCTCTTTCTACCACTTTGACTTTAATACCTTTCTTTGAAAGGTGATAGGCTATGCTGGATCCCATTATTCCTGCGCCCACAACAACAACTTTAATTTGCTTTTCTCCATTATTCATCAATATCTGCAATAAATATATTGTATAAATTTCTTTTTAAATTGCATTAACTAGTAATATATGGTGCAGACAAAAGAACTTTTTAATAAATTCTTTGTATCTAAACTCTTGAATAATATTCATTCTTAGTTCCAATACGTTTTTCAATAAAGGCAATCTTTCAGCATTCATCAAGATTTATATAGTTTATTTTTCATTCTTAATTAATTTCTTCAATTATTTTGGGAATTTCAATCATATTTTATTACGCCTCTTAAGGGAACCTTTTGAGGAGTTACACCTACTTACACAAAATTCTCATCACTTTCTCACTGACTCTTAAGTGAATCTTTTTAATACTAACCACTTGTAATAAGAGAAATAATTGATATTTTTAACATCCTTTTGTGATTTTATTATAAATGGCTATGGCTAATGCCAAATCTTCTGCAGCCATTCCAACCGATTTCAATATTACAGGTCCATCTTTGTTCTCATTATGGGAAATACCTTTCATAAATATATAAGATAAATTAAATATATTTTCTAATTTTATACACCCCTGATTAATTGCATTATAAATCTCACCACTTTCATCAACAGCCTGCTCCTTAAAATCGGATATCAGCAGAGAGGAGTTACATATTAATGATGTATCGAGTTCTGCCATCTCTTTTTTATAGCTTCCAATCGCAATAATGGTTGCATTAACATTTACATCATTCTTATAAATAATTGGTTCCATGGCACTTGTTGCAGTTATGATTAATTCATATTCCTTAAAAGAATCTCTGAGTGCATAGGAAGATTCAATTCCAAGGCTATCCTTAATCAAATGTGAAAAACTCTTAGCCTTTTCCTCATTTCTTCCCCATACATCTATCTTTTTAATTCCTAACGAGAATAAAGCTTTTGCCTGACCAAATGCCTGATATCCATTTCCCAAAATAAGTGCCTTTTGATATTTTTTACTTTGAAATCTAAGAAAGCTATAGGTGATAAGCGCGGTTCTTATTCTGGTAAATTCCTTTCCTGTTATTAATAGTACTAAACTGGAATTGTTTGTATCAAAAAGAGATATGGAAAAGTCAATATCAGAACCATAGAAATAGGTTTTATTTATAGCTTTTTTGTATTCATAATTAACTGCACCCATAGAATCCAAAACACCAGTTTTTGTTTCAATTCTTCTTCTTTTATCCATAACTGTTTTACCATCTTCTAACCCAGATATAATTTCGATAAAATAATTATAAAAATAATCAAAATCCCAAAAAGAGGAAAAAGAAAGATCATTTAATAGGATCAAGCTTCCTACTTCCTTAGGGTAATACTACAGTCTTTTCCTCTTCCAGTGCAAAGGTCTCATAAGATTCTTCTTTCAGTCTCTGCTTTAAACCGGATAGAATACCCCACGGGAAGAATACAGCTATTGAAACTATTGCTACAATAGCTGTTGCCTCATAGAAGTTAATTATGTTCAATGCCCCATCGCTTCCTATGTATGTCATTACTGTGAGAAACGCAATGTATACAATATACCATAAAGAATTGGGGAAATTCTTGAAATCTCTCTTTGCAGTACCTCTTATTAAAGGAATGATTACTCCAAATATTAAGACAGCTGCGCTTAAAATAATTACAGCATAATAAACTGTAATCCAACCGCTCCAAAAGATTATTAGCGCTGCAGATATGAATGCTAAACCTGAAATAATAGTTCCTCCTGGAATTTTATATTTGGAAACACCTTGTCTTCTTGTAACAACCATTGCTACAGGATTTACTGAGAAACCCAGATACCCTGCAACAACAGCATCTTCTATAAGTCCATAAATGGTAGGTACAGGTGCTGCCAAAAAAGCCAAAATTGCTCCCACAATTGCCAAGAGTATAAGTGCCCAGTAGGGTATTGCATATTTTTTATTTATATACTTAGTAATTCTTGGCATGATCTGTGTTCTTCCTTGTGCAAATAGAACTCTAGAGCCTCCCCCTAGATATATGTAACCGACTACAAATGGTCCTATTATTCCTATGATAATGGTTATGATCAAAAGAAACATGGAATTATAATTAGAAGCAAGATATATAAATGGGTTTCCTGGTATTTGTCCAACCGATGCCCAATCACCTGGAGTCATTCCTAGCCTTGTCCAATTGATTCCCGTAACGAAAACAAAGTCAAGGAGTAAATATATTAGTAATTGACCTATCACTACAATAACTATTGCCAGGGGTAATTTTTTAAAGTTTTTACTTTCCTCTGCATAATCTGGTACCACCCTTATTCCACCAAATGCAAACATTGCAAAAGGTATTGCAAGAAAAACGCCCGCAAATCCAAATGGCATGAAACCGCCATAGTTGGAAAGATTTGGTAGATTGTGAAAGACAGCAAATAATCCTATGCCCAATGCAATGTAAAGGACTAATTTAACAATACCTATTCCAAATGTTGATTTCCCAAATGCCTTCACACCGAAATAATTAAAGGGTACAAAAGCTACCATTAGGATGATTGCGATTATACCACCTAAGAGAGTTGGTGCTCCAGTGCTTGTAATTAATGATGGATAAAAAACAGCAAGGCCTTCAACAACCGCAAAGGCTTCTATTGGAGGAATAAAAATGTACCATATGAGATCTGCAAGTGAGTTGATCATGTTTGTGAACCAACCATGAGTATAAAGGGCATATCTTGATGGTCCCCCAGCTTCTGGATATGTTATAACTAGTTCAGCATAGGTTAGTCCAATAAAAAGATAAAAGATACCTCCCAGCAACCAGCTTAGCCAACTACCAGGGCCTGCAGAAGAAGTCATTGCTGCAACACTGAAGAGTATACCAGTTCCCACCGCACCGGCTATCCCTATTATAACCATCTCCGAAAAAGTCAACTCTTTTCTAAGTCTTTGCTTCCCCGCTTCAGACCTAACTTCAGGCATAATAAAAGATATTGATCTGGTAATATATAAAATTTCCTTTTCCAGAAGCATTGTAGGAATCCTTGGTAAAATATTTATTTAGGGAGATTTTGAAAGACATTTATAAGACTAAAATCCCCCAGTACTTAAAGGAATCACAGTAATATAAATTTACCGAACAGGCAATAATTATATGCAAAAAAATTCTTCCTGCCCATTCCTCCAAATTTTCTAAAAGAATTATCATCTTTTTGTTATCCTATTATATAAAATTTGAAGAATTAAAAGTTATCGTGATGTTATAGAAATAATATTATCAAATCCCTTCATTTGTTCTTCTATTATCTCTTTCAGAGATACCACAATTTACAACAATTCAGAAATTTTCAGAAATAATTGATAAAGCACTTATTAGATTTGTCTTTAATCAAATCCTGAAATTCTTTATGGGATTAATGGGAAACAGAATGGTAATTGACATTACCGGATTTTCTAAGGATTATCATTCATTTTATTAGGATAAGAGACTTGATGATTTTGGAAGGAAGGTTAAGAAAAAGTATTTGAAAACAACAATATGTGTAGATGATCAATCACAATTGATTGTTTCATATGATGCATACTTTGGGGATATTCACGATTCAAAAGAGTTCAAGAAAACATTGGAGGATATGGATAGGGAAATAATTGGAAAATTCAAGGTCATTATTGGTGACAGGGGATATGATTCAGAAGAAAATCATATCATTGCCAAAAAGTATGGTCTTTTGGCAATAATACCTGCAAGAAATAAGGATGTTCGAATACATCGTACTAAAGGAGAACACAAAAAATGAAAAAAAATTTGCCTGAAGAATACAATAGAAGACCGATAGTCGAAACAGTGCATTCAGTAATTAAAAAAGTGGATCATTTATGAGATCAAGAATTCCAGAACTATCTGAAAAGGAAATTGCAATGAAAATAATAGCATACAATATAAGGAGAATAGTAGTCCTAAATGATTCTAGAATTATTTTTATTATAGAGGATTTCTACAGACCTATTTTCATTAAAAAAAATTTAAATTTTTGGAAAAAATAGATATTTTTGTGAAGGGTAAGAATTCAAAAAGGAGGAGTATTGGCATAATTGTTGTCACAATAGTTATTGTATCTGCCATTTCATTTTATTCCTATGTGAATCCATTTAAACAATACCTCTCAATCAATGTTGTTGATTTGGATGGAAATCCCGTAAGTAATGTAAGTGTTGAAGGATTGATTCTTACACCTCCTAACAAA
>JAVRLK010000052.1:0-8085 GCA_031961545.1 Thermoplasmatota archaeon
AAAAAATTTTTAAGATTGAAGTCAAGGACACATGAGAAAAATTAAAATTATTGAAAATATTAAATAAAAAATTAAACATTTAATCAAAAAGGTCATCTCTCACTGTGTTTATATGTAATGGGGAGCCTGAATAATCAACATAGACATTCTTTAATTTTAGATACTCAAGAATACCGTATTTACTTCCTTCACCTGCCTGTCCAGTCATTCTAAATCCTGTATGGTAGCCCTGTGTTGCCTCCGGTCCGGGCATATTTACATAAAGTTCTCCAAATCTGATTCTTTCTGCAGCCTCAAATATTAAATCTGGGTCCTTCGTGAAGAGGTATGATGCAAGACCATATTTCGAATCATTTGCAAGGGAATAGAGTTCCTCCTTACTTGATATTTTCATTGCACCTATAACCGGTCCAAAAATTTCTTCCTGGAATATTTTAGATTTTTGATCCACGTTCTCTATTATTGTAGGCATGAAGAAATAACCATTCTTGTATGGATGTTCCAATCCTGCTTTCTTTCCACCAAGAAGAATTCTTGCACCTCTATTTTTTGCATCTTCTATAAAATCCATGGTTGTATTTAATGCATTTTCATTTATTAATGGTCCCATATCTGTATTTGAATCTCTAGGGTCACCCATCCTGATTTTTTTACTTAATTCAACGAATTTGCTCATGAATTTGTCGTATATTTCCTCATGAACATAAAGTCTTTCGGCAGCAATACATGATTGCCCTGCATTCCAGTATTTTGCCCATAATAATGTTTTTAGAGCATTGGTAATATCAGCATCTTTCCAAACCATAAAAGGTGCCTTACCACCAAGTTCAAGAATTAACTTTGCCATGTTAGAGGAAGCCTTTTGCATTATTCTTTGTCCAGTGCTTGTTGATCCTGTCATTGTTACCAATGCAACCTTTTTATGTTCAACAATGTAATCGCCTATTTCTGTTCCCTTTCCTGTAATAAAGTTCAGAACACCCTTAGGTATACCTGCTTCCACAAATTTTTCAACTATCCAGGCAGCACTACCCGGTGTATCACTGCTTGGCTTTAAAACTACAGTGTTTCCTGTTAAAAGAGCTGGAGCTAGTTTTCTTGCTACCATTGCAGCTGGAAAATTCCAGGGTGTTATGGCAACAACAACACCATATGGAACCCTGTACTGAAGGATTTTTCTGTGACTTGTTGTACCTTCAACAATTTCGCCGTTGAGTTTCCTTGCCCATTCAGCATAATATTGAAGCTGATCGAGAACACCATCCACTTCCTCCTTTGTCTCCTTTAAAGGTTTTCCATTCTCTTCCATTATTATGTTTTCAAGTTCCTCTCTCTTTTCTTCAATGATCTCTTTTACCCTGTATAAGATCTTTGATCTTTCAACACTTCCAATCTCGTACCATTTCTGGAATGCACTTTCTGCAGCATCTATTGCCCTATCCACGTCCTCCCTGCTTGCAGCCTCATATTTCCCTATCAATTTCCCTGTAACAGGACTATATTTATTCAATGTTGTTTCTGAAGAAGATTTTACCCATTCTCCGTCAATATACAATTTTGTGTCCATAATTGTTGTCATGATCATTGTTCTATTTAAAAATACCTTTTTTTGTAGTAATTTTACATGATCTATTTTAAATAAATTTAAAATTTTATTTAAAAAGAGCCGATATCCAATGAAATTTATATTTTTAATATTTAAAAAAGTTCCATTTTAGGAAATGAATATCTCTTTGAACACATTTATTGTGGTTTTTCAAAAAGCCTTTTTCGTGATTTTTCCTCAACTTTAGCTTTCTCTTTATAAATCAAATTTTTAAAAAATAAGAATTTTTACTTAATAAAATGGTAAAAAAGAAAAAAATAAATAGAGGTATTTGATATGATAAACCATGGAGAATCAAAGTGGTGAAAAGGGGAATTCTCCAAAAAAGATGAGTAAAGTGTGGGCAATTGTCATCGTTGTTATTATCGTGGTAGCAGCAGCCGCCATAGCCATAATAGTTTCGATGCCTTCCAAACCATCAACCACTTCAACAACTCCTGTGGCACCTTCAAAAGTTACAATTACTGTTTGGGGCGCAGGTTCTGCTGGCGGAGAAGAAGAAGCATTTAACGAGTCATTGGCTGCTTTTGAAAAGGCTTATCCAAACATAACCGTTGAGGATAATCCAGCAATAAATGTTGCATCAACACAGTTTGTTACAGCTGCACATTCCGGAACTGCACCAAACGTTTACAGGGATACAAGCGATAATGGTGCAGTACTTTTTGTTGCAGGTCTCATTCTTAACCTTTCAAAGTATTTGAATCAAAGCTACATTAATCAGTTCACACCTACAACAATACAGGATTGGACATATAATGGCTCACTTTACGGTATTCCTGTTAATACAAATGGAATTGCTTTATACTATAACAAAGCATTGTTGCCAAATGGAACACCACCATCAAACCTTTATCAAATGATCCAGGATGCAGAGAGGGTAACGGCAATGGGTAACGGGTACCTCGGATTTCCATATGCAATTGGTGCTGACTATGGGTACAGATGGGCAGCCTGGCCACCCGCCTTTGGTGGTTATATTTTTAATTATTCAACAGGTTATCCTCTTTTGAACAGCACACCATGCATCCAGGCAATGGAGTTTGTCTGGAACTGGACCACTGTTTATCACATTAATGTTGCAGGACTTACATCAATAACTGATGAACAGGCATATTTCGAGGCTGGAAAGTCTGCATTTATGCTTGATGGTCCATGGGATCAGAGTGTTTATTTAAAGGCTCTAGGATCAAACCTTGGTGTAACTGCAATACCTTTCAATAACGCAACAGGATTGTGGCCAGAACCATTGTGGGGATCCGTAGGATACGTTATATCAACACCGCAGGCAAGCGGTGCAAATGCTTCCCAGATTTGGGCATCTATAAAATTCGTTGAATTTATGACAAACTACAATGCTCAACTGGAACTTTATCAGCTTGCAGGTGATCTACCATCACTTAAGTCCGTTGCAAGCTACATAACAAACAACACAGGTGGGAATCCTCTTATTGCAGGATGGATAGATCAAATGCAGCATTCACAGAAGTTCCCCAACATCATTCAGATGAACTATTACTGGAACGCATTCCATACTGGGGCAACAAATCTTGAACAGAATTCATCAAAGGTTACAGTTCCTGAAGTCATGAATCAGATTGAATCATTAATAATTCAATCATTGAAGGCAAATAATATCGCCCCATTTGTATCCGGTTCCATAATGACAGCATATATACCTATATCCTCTTATAATCTCTATTATCAAATATTTGGAACAGAAATCTATCACTTCCCAATTAATATCTTAAACAACGAACAGAGCATCTTCCAGATAAATGGAATCAATAAAAATTAAATTCTTTTTTTATATTTTTTAGTGGTAAAAATGAACAGGAAGGATGTTTTGAAAGGATTCCTCTACATTTTACCAATACTTGTTGTTCTTGCCTTTCTTGATTTTTATCCTATTGCATATTCAATTTATATATCATTCACAAATTTCAATCTTTACCACTTTTTCAATTACAAGTTTATAGGTCTTTCAAATTATATAGACATAATACAAACAGGTATGCTCACAACCCTGCTAATAAATACAGTAATATGGAGTGCAGGAAGTATAGCCCTAATGGCACCGGTTGGTTTTATACTTGCATTAATAATGAACCAGAGGGGTTTAAGGGGAAAGGCCGGTTTTAGGACAGCAATTCTTTTTCCCTGGGCATTCCCTGCTTTCCTTACAATACTTGTATGGGCAGGAATGCTTGACTATAACCTCGGAATTGTAAATAAAATACTGACATCAATAGGTTTACCAAAGGTATATTGGCTTGGTACACCTTCAACAGCCATGCTCTCTCTTATTCTTGTTAATCTATGGCTTTCATTCCCTTACTATACATACGTTTTCACATCAGCCCTTCAGAGCATACCATCAGAATTTTATGAAGCCTCAGAAGTTGATGGTTATGGAATATTCGGGAAGTTAAGATATGTTATCTTTCCCATGCTAAGCAGGCAAATAGCATTTATCACAGTTTTTGGTTTTATATTTACCTGGAACAACTTCTATGTACCATTCCTTCTAACAGGAGGAGGTCCTGGTGAATCTACACAGATTCTCATAACATATTCATATTACGAGGCATTCAGTTACATGCAGTTTGGAATTGGGGCTGCAGTAGCAGTTTTGGACATATTAATTTTGCTTGTGATAGTTGTGATCATCAACCATTATTCAAAAATGATGACAGTACTATATTGAGGTGAATAAATATGAATAATAAAAGAAACAATTTTTATAAAAGGTTGAAACAAATAAAACTTGCAGTATCTTACATTGTATTAATTCTATTTTCAATCTTTGCAATTTTTCCCATTTACTATATTGTTATAACATCCCTCAGTAACCTCCCAACCCTCGCCACAGTTTCTGTATCATCATTGTTACCCACTTTACAATCACTGGATTTTTCAAATTACTACAACCTTATATTCCATGAACCCTTTCTAACATGGTTAACAAACACTTTAATATTAACAGGTACATCCACAGTCATAGGTGTGGCATTATCAATTACCTCCGGAATAGGTTTATCAAGAATGCACATTCCGGGTAAAAAGGTTCTTCTCTATATGTTATTGATTCTAACAATGTTTCCCTTCACAATCATGGTTATTCCATTCTACTTCATGTTTTCACAGTTACATCTTGTTAATACTTACATTGGTCTTATAATTCCATATTCAGCAGGTGCAGTTATATTTTCATCCTGGTTAATAAAAAATTATCTTGACCTTTTACCAAAGGATTATGAAGAGGCGGCTGAACTTGATGGATATTCAAAGACGGAGGCACTTTTCAGAATCCTTGTTCCAATGGCAAAACCCGTGATAATATTCTCAACCCTGCTTGCATTCATGGGCCCATATACGGATTATGCACTAGCTGGTCAGCTTATAACAACACCAAAACTTTATACACTGGCAATTGGAATGTACTATGTGTCCCAGGGAACGGTAACAATGAACTACAGCATGTTTGCAGCTTTTGCTGTTCTTATGGGTCTGCCTATATTCATACTGTTCTTCATTTTCCAGAAGTACCTGGTTTCAGGATTCAGCCTATCTTTCTACAAATGATTTCATTTTTTAATTTTTAAAAAATTTACTTAAAAATTTAGTATTAAAATTTATATAGTATCATTGAATAATAGAATATATGGTTTCAATTAAACTCGTCAATGTTACAAGGGACTTTGGAAAAGGTAATGGAATTTTTGATATAAATCTGGAAATTAAGGATGGTGAATTTTTTGTTGTTCTTGGGCCAAGCGGTTCAGGTAAAACAACACTTCTAAGATCCGTTGCAGGTCTGGAAACAATTGATAAAGGTCAAATATTTGTTGATGATGAAGAAATTACCTATCTACCTCCAAGTAAAAGAAACATAGGTATGGTTTTTCAGAACTATGCTCTCTATCCATTTATGACCATCAGGGAAAATTTGGCCTTTCCCTTAAAAAAGAAAAAATTGAGCAAAAGTGAAATAGATAAAAAGGTAATGGAAATTGCCAAAATGCTTGATATTGAAGATACACTTGATAGAAAACCTGGTCAGTTGTCTGGAGGGCAAAGACAGAGGGTTGCACTTGGAAGGGCATTAATAAAGGAACCAAAGATACTTTTGATGGATGAACCTTTGAGCAACCTTGATGCAAGGTTAAGAATGACAATGAGAAGTGAACTTAAAGCGCTACAGAGAAATTATAAAATAACAACGATTTATGTTACCCATGATCAGCTCGAAGCAATGGCACTTGCCGACAGAACCGCAATCATTAGAAGGGGAAGAATTGAGCAGGTTGCTCCTCCAATTGAACTCTATGATAAACCAAGTAACCTGTTCATAGCAAAGTTCCTTGGAGATCCACCAATAAACCTTCTTGAGGGTAAAGCGTACTATGAGAATGATGATTTGATTCTTCTTGTTTCAGGGTATAAAATAAACCTTGGTAAAAGACCTAAAAGGTTTGATAATAACCTCAATGTAATTGTGGGTTTCAGACCTGAGGATACATACATAAAAGATCAGGGTATAAAGGTTAAGCTTATATCAATTCAGAACCTTGGAAATAGAAGGGCAGAGCATTATCAAACAATAGATACTAAAGAATCTATAATAAAAATTTCATCTGTTAACGATCCCATTACAATAAATGATACTGGTTATATTATGCCAGATTTGAATAAAATACACATTTTCAATAAAGATAATGAGGAAAGGCTAGATATTGGTGAATAAACATTTTTAAATAGATTTTTAATTTTCTCATAATTTGAATTAACGATGGAGAATGAAAATTATTCAGATTTATGCAAGAAAATATTGATCCATATATTCAAGTATGGTCCTGATAGTCCAAAATATATGGTGTATAGATTGATGGGTGAAAGCGGGTGGGATAAAAAATATAATATTGATGAATTAAAAATTGCCTGTGAAAAACTTGAAAAAAAGGGTTTACTTGAAATTTATAAAGGATCATTAAAAAATTTAAAAACATCATCCATTAAACCATGGATAAAAATAAAGGTGAAAAACAGGGAAAATAAACCACCAGGAATATTTTATGATCTAACAAAGGAGGGAAAAAAGGTTGCATCAAGTTTATACAAGGAATATAGATTGAAAAAATTATAATAAAAATTTAAAGGTATTTTTCTATTGACCTTGCCACCTTTTCCTCAGGAGGAACCATGGGTTTCCTGTATCCTCCAGGAATGTTGAATTTATGGTAAAGTGCATGGTAGTAACCTGATGGGAAATTGGCAAGAGAAAGAGCGTTGAAAAGATTGTTAACATCCATCTGAATTGATCTTGCTCTTTCAATATCACCGCTCCGATAAGCATTATAAAGTTTAACAATAAGATCCGAGAAATTGGATGTCCCGCAAACTCCACCATCTGCACCCAAGGCAAGTGAAATTAGAAGAAGATCGTCCTGTCCCTGGAAAACTGAGAAATTCTTATCCTTTATTTCCATCAACTTTGTGAAATATCTCATATCTCCCGAACTGTCCTTTATTCCAGATATCTGTGAATACTGTGATTTCAGATATTTTATTGTTTCAATATCAACATAGGAATTCGTTAACTGTGGAATGTTGTAAATGATAAAATCAATGTCAACTGCCTTTAAAACATTTTCAAAATGGTTTATGATCCATTTCTGATCGGATTTTATGTAATATGATGGCATTAAAACAACCGCGTCCGCACCAACATCCTTTGCATGTTTTGCAAGATCTATTGCACTTTTTGTATCAGCGGAACCAATTCCTGCAAAGATCTTCAGGGAAGAATATTCCCTTACCTTTTCAAGCAATTTTTTTCTTTCTTCTATAGAAAGAAATGGAAAAAGACCTGTGGAACTTGATGGAAATATACCTGATACACCTATATCTTTAAGAAAATCAACCATTGTTTTTACTGCATCATAATCAACAGTTTCATCCTTTTTGAATGGTGTCAGAAATGGTGTTACAATTCCATCATATTTCATAGTTAATGGTATAGCTTATCACTTATAAATCTTTTCAATCATAAATTTTTCAATTTTTCATGCAATCTATATGCTGTTGTAATAACAGCCAGATGCGTTAAGGCCTGGGGAAAATTACCAAGCAGATCGTATGTTTTTATATCCAATTCCTCTGAAAAAAGATAAAGGTGGTTTGATTTTTCCATTACATTTTCAAAAGCATCTTTTGCCTTCTCTATATCACCCAGAAGAATAAGGTCATCAATATACCAGAAAGAAAGTAATAGGAAAAGATTATCATCACCCTTTATTCCATCATCTATGTTGTACCTTTTGAAGAAATATTTTTCATACATGAGATCCTTCTCAATCTTTTTCATTGTATTTTTGAACCTTTGATCACTGGCAGGAATAAAACCAACAATGGGAAGCCTTAAAAGAGCACCATCAACATTTTTTCCTCCATAGAATTGAACAAAGCTTTCAATTTCT
>JAVRLK010000053.1:0-8069 GCA_031961545.1 Thermoplasmatota archaeon
AATGTTATTGATCTGTTCCACAGTCTTTATGAACATAAGATCAGTGTCAATACGGGAAGAAAGAAACCTGTTCAGGTTTGATTGATTCACATGGTCAAGTATTAAAGAATTCAAATGTGCAATACTCCTCTTGTTTGTTGTATTCAATGCAGTAATGATTTCTTTAAAATGTCTGAACTGCCTTACTTCACCAAAGCAAGATCTGTAATTATCTGCTAGTTCATTAATGATGTCCAGTATAGAGCATACAGGGATATCCATATCACAGACAAATGTCATACAAATTTTTAAATTTTTGTGAAATTACTGAATTATATTTTCTACTCAAATAAAATTAACGCAAAACTCTAGTTTCAGGAATTTCCGGATGAACTACAAAAAAATTTAAACAATCATTAGAATGTTGGATTAATATATGAAGAAAGTAGGTTTCTTCTCACCATTACGCTGGGGTCCCGGAAGCGTTATATTGGTGATTATAGTTACAGCCCTAGTTATCCTTTCATTTTTAGCCTAAATTTCGTGTAAGAGTAAAGTATTTTTATTTTCTCTAGCAGCTTTCATTTTTCTTGAATTTTTCATTTTATTGATAAAGGGTCTTGAAATAATTGAGCCTGCCAATGTAGAAAATAAGGATGAAAGTGAAGGTATTGTTATCAAAGAAATTCTGCCGGATGAACCAGGCGTTGTTAAAATAGGTAATGAAACCTGGTCAGCCTATTCCGATGAGAATATAAAGGTTGGAGAAACTGTAAAAATTATAAAAAAAGATGGTCTTTTTCTTGAAGTGAAAAAAAAAAGGTTAAATGAATTCTTTTAAAGCCTCTTCCTTTCCAATTTTTTCGTATGTTCTGTCCTCCATAAGTTTTGTTTCCTTCAAAACAGGGTCAAGGTCCTCATATCTTGGTCTTTCAGTTTCGTAGAAAATACCTATGGGTATCCTTTCACCATATTCCTGTGCCTTCTGGTAGGCAAAGTTGAAATCATTTATCCTTGATTCATCAAGCTTATAGACCCTCTTTTTGAAATATTCGTAAGTGTTTATTTTATTCCATGTAACGCATGGAGAGAAAACATCAACAAGAGAAAAACCCTTATGAAGTATTGCCCTTTTAATTATATACTTAAGATGATCAAATTCTCCTGAAAATCCCCTTGCAACAAATGTTGCTCCTGCTGATAATGCAACTGTCAATGGATTTATTGGTACCTCAACGTTACCAAATGGTGTTGTTTTTGTTACCATTCCGAATTCTGATGTTGGGGATGCCTGTCCTGTTGTTAGACCGAATATCTGGTTATCTGAAACAATGTAGGTTATGTCAACATTTCTTTTTGCTGCATGCACAAAGTGGTTTGTTCCCTCGAAGTATCCATCACCGTCTCCACCATATGCAATCACAGTTAGCTTTGGATTTGCCCATTTTATCGCCTGGGCAACAGGCAACAACCTTCCATGAATACCATGGAAACCATAAACGTTCAGGAATTCAGGCATGTTGCTTGAACATCCTATACCAGAAACAACAACCACCTCATGCGGTTGAATGTTAAGTTCCGCAAGAACAGATTTTATGGCTGAATGCTGTGCAAAGTTTCCGCAGCCAGGGCACCAGTCAGGTTTTACCCTGGAATGATCAAAAACCTTTGGATCCATTCATACCACCTCCGAAAATATATTTTTAATTTCTTTATAAACCTGTTTTGGATAGAATGCTTCGCCATCATATTTTCTTATCACTGCTTCAGGATTTATTAGAAATGTTTCCTTCAAAAGCCTTGCAAACTGTCCGGTGAAGTTGTTTTCAACAACAACGAATTTTCTTTCACCAAGAATCTTCTTTATATCAGGGTTGAGGGGAAAAACCCTATTTATTTCTATTGCTCCAATCCTTAAACCATCATCCCTGAGCATATCTATTGCCTCCTCAACAACACCCTGCGTTGATCCCCACTGGAAAACAACAAAATCCGCATCATCTAACCTGTATGTTGGTGTTGGAGGCATCTCCTTAATGTATGTTTCCAGCTTCCTCATTCTTTTCTCCATGGATTTCATTCTCTTTGAAGGATCGGTTACAGCATCGCTTATAACATCTCCATACTCATCATGCTCATCACTGTCCTCGTTGTGCATCAATCCCTCTGTCCCTGGAAATGCCCTGAATGAAATTCCATCAGGTGTGTATTCATATCTCTTATAATCATCAATTTTTTTATCAATGATCTTTCCCCTGTCTATTTTAAAGTTAAAATCTAAATCCTCAACAGTTTCAGCATGTTCTGCTAGATAGAGATCTGACATTACAATTACAGGCAACTGGTATTTTTCAGCAACATTAAAAGCTTCCCTTGTACAGTAAAATGCATCGCTCACATTCCTTGGTGCGAAGATTATCCTTGGAAAATCGCCCTGTGATGCACCAAGAACCTGGAATAGATCCCCCTGTTCAGTCTTTGTTGGTAAACCAGTGCTAGGCCCAGCCCTCTGCGCCTCGTAAATTACAAGGGGGATCTCCATCATACCGGACATACCCACTGCCTCCGTCATTAAAGCAAAGCCACCACCCGATGTACCTGCCATTGCCCTAATTCCGGCATAATTTGCACCTATTGCCATGTTTATTGCAGAAATTTCATCCTCAACAACCTTCACCAGTATTTTATATTTTATTGCATGATTTGCAAGCCAGTGAAGGGCTGAGGATGCAGGTGTCATTGGATAGGCAAAATATGCCTTCATTCCACCCATAACAGCACCGAGACCTACAGCCTCACCACCTGCAATCAGGTAACCTTTCCTTTCCCTTTTTTCAAAATTCATATTCAATTTTTCATAATTATAGGCATCATATCCTGCCTTCAATGCATTTTTGTTCTCTGTTGTAACATCACCCTTTTTACCGAACGTGTCATCTATGACTGAATACATTGTATCAAGATCCATGTTTATTGCCTTTAACATTGCACCAAGAGCAACAGTATTTTTCACAATTGGATTCTTACTGTATTCCCTTGCTAATCTTGATAATGGAATTGCCTTTATTCTATCATCTTTAAAATCGATCTTTATGTCGGAATCGAATATTGCAATGCCGTTTTTTGATAAAGGTGAGGCTCCACCTTCATTTATATTCTCATCCATATGCCTTTTTAGTTCTTTTGCGTTCAATGCTATGAGAATGTCAAGCCCATCACCCTGGTTTTTTACCTTTTTTTCAGAAGCCCTGATCTGATACCAGCTCCATCCACCTCTTATTATGTCCTGATAGTAGTTGTAGGTGAAAACGTAAAGACCGATTCTCTGAAAAAACTTTGCAACCATGAAACCTGATGATTGAACACCATCTCCTGCTGCCCCTGCGATCCTTACAATCAGATCATCCTTCTGCATTTTATCACCATCAAATATTAGAACATTAAGATATTTAATTGTTTTTTTCCATTTTTAGAATAAAATTTTTTAATCAAAAAACATTTTTAGAATTATGATAAATGAAAAATATACCATAATTGACAACATAAGGGTACATTATTATGAAAATAATGTAAATATAAAAAATACACTGATTTTACATGGTTTTAGCTTTAATGCAAAAACATGGGTGGATCTTGGAACACTAGATGAACTTGAAAGGAATGGATTTGGAGCAATTTCACTTGATTTTCCTGGCTTTGGTAAAAGTGAAAAGTTACCCGGGCTTAACTACGATGGTTATCCTGTGAAAAGTGATGAGGATATGGAAAAAGTTTTGAATTTCCTTCAAAAATTTTTATCATTGAACCTGAAGGAAAAGTATATTCTTATTGGATCATCAATGGGTGCACATTTTTCCCTGAACCTTATGGCAAAATTTCCTGAAAAAATAGAGAAGGTGGTTTTGATCGGTCCCGTTCGTTTTATGAACATTCTTGATTTACTTGAAAAAACAAGTGTTCCTGTTTTGATTTTCAGAGGATCAAAGGATACAATTTCAAAAAAGGAGGAGGTGGAATTTCTATTATCACACCTGAAGAAAGGAAAGTATATAGAATGTGAAAACTTAAGCCATGCTTGTTACCTTGAGAAACCAGAATTTTTCCATAAAAATCTTATGGAATTTTTGAAAAACAGCTGACATACTCCCCGCACAAAATTGCGAGGGTTCTGCGTAAAGGTTCTCTAACGAGAACCATTTCACGCATATACTCGCCTTGTTTTTGTAAGCATATTCGGTACTCTTCCATTATCCATGCTATCCATGGCATTAGTAGGTGGAATTATAAGTTTGATAGCAATTATTCTATTACCTGAAACAAAAAGTTTGAGGCTATAAATTTTCCATACACATATCAATACACTTTTTTTCTATCCTTTTTATTAACCTCTGTGCTGATGGAATGGAAATATTGAGCGTGGATGCTATTTCTGATAGCTTGATTTTCTTTGGTGATTCAAAATAGCCTGAAGAATATGCTAAATTCAAAACATCCATCTGTCTTTTTGTGAATTTAATTTTTCTTTTTTCAGGATAGATGTTTACACTCTTTTTTATGTTATAGTTAACACCAAGTTTTTTCAGCATTTTCAAAAATCCCTTTGTTGATAATGTTAGAAAATTGAATTCCATATTTTCCCTTGATATTACTATGGGTGGAACTATGAAAATTTCATTTCCATAAGTTCTAATTATTTCTGAAACAACTGAGGGGAAATTTTGTATTATCAACAATCTGTAATTTTTTTTCTTTTTATCCAGCGATATTATTTCAAAGTTCTCAAGGTTATATTTTTTAAGGAAATCCTGTTTTTTTAATAATATTATTTCAATATTTTCTATAAAATCCTTCCTTTCCAGTGTTGCTATGTAAACAATTCTCTCAGTGTTGTAATTTATAATATCCTCAACAATCAATTTTTTATCATGCCTGTAAAAGTGTGAATTAACAATGCCCATTTTGTTTATATCAAGGTTAACGGTAACGAGTTTAAGCATAAAAATGGTAATATGTTGCACATAATAATTTTATCCCTTATTTTTTTGAATCATGGATGAAATAACTATTTATCATACTCCGGATGCGGATGATGCATTTATGTTCTATGTTCTGTTCAACGGAAAGGTGAAAAGTGAAATAAAATTTAAGGAAAAATATGATGATATAGAAACTCTAATCGATTTATTGTTGAAGGAAAATTTGGATTTTTCGGCGAATTCGTTTATGCCTATGGTTTGATATCAAAGAGATACTATGCTTTAAGCACTGGTGGAAGTTTTGTTGAAAGGTATGGTTCGACAATTTTTTCAAGGGAAAGTTATAATATTGAAAAAATAAAGGATCTAACAATAGGTGTTCCTAGAATACTAACATCCTCATATTTACTTTATAAAATTTCATATCCTGCAAGGAAAGAAATCGTTATGAGATTTGATAAAATAATGGATGCTGTCAAAAGTGGTAAGGTGGATCTTTGCCTTTTGATTCACGAGGGACGTTAAACTACTCAAAAATAGGATTGAAGAAAATCGTAGATATTTATGAGTACTGGAAGGAAGAGACATCTATGAAATTATTACTCCCTGGTATAAATGTTGTGAACAGAAATCTTGACATTGAAAATTTAAAAAAATAAAAAAGGCATTACAGGAATCTATTCTATATGGGTTGAATAATGTGGATGAGGCACTGGAATTTGCATCAATGTTTGGAAGGGCCATGGATCCTGAACCCCTGAGGAGATTTGCATTACAAAAACACGGCGAGAAAACCTCACTTTTTAAAGCGGAGATGAATCGCCGAAATGTTTATTAAGATATTTTTTATATATTAAGCAATGCAGTTGAAATCAACCAGACTTTCAGTATATCTGCGCAACTATCATATTATTTTCATACCAAAATATAGGAGACATGTTCTAACAGAGAAAATAGCAGAGAAACTCAAAGAAATATTCTATGAAATAGCGTATAAGTATGAGATGGAGATAATAGTGGTAGAAGTTATGCGAGAGCACATACATCTATTTGTATCAGCACCGCCAAGATATGCACAATCTCAAATTGTAAAGTTTTTCAAGGACATATCTTCAAAATGGTTAAAAAATATTTTCCAAATTTTGCATTTAAGGCTTTGCATACAAAGATACGGGCAAATTTTGTGTCCACAGCAGGGTAATGTCAGTAGTGAGATCATAAATCTTAAGGATGCAATGGGATAGGGAAAATGAGAAGCATAATAAAGGTTAAGATATACGCAAATCGATCAAAAACGCAGTTGCTCAGACAATCACTAGGTAATGTTAGGTTTGTGTGGAATAAGTTACTGGAGAAAAACAAGGAGAGATACAAAAAAGAGAAGAAGTTTCTTTTCTATTCGGATATGTGCAAAGAGATAACGAGAATGAAGGAAGAATATCCGTTTTTGAAAAAATCTCCAAGTCAGACGCTTCAACAGATCGCCAGGAAACTGGACAGGAGTTTGAAAGATGGAATAAAGAGAAAGAAAGGATTTCCAAAGTTTAAGAAAAAGAGCAGGTATGATGGCATACTGATATTTCCACAGAAGTTTAAGTTTGAGGGCAGAAAGCTTTATATTCCAAGCATTGGATGGGTGAGCATCAAGGACAAGATAACAAAGAAGGCAGAATGGGATAGAATAAAAAGAACAGCAAAACAGGTATGGGTAAAAGAGGATGTTGATGGTTTCTTTGCTTTTATTGTGTACGAGAGGGAGAAGGAGGAAAAAGAAAAGAATGGTAATGTGGTAGGAATAGATGTGGGTGTAAAGAACACAATAACCATGAGCAATGGAGAAGCAATATCACTGGACACAAAGAGATTAATGTCCCTGGTTCGTAAAGAGGAGAGATTGCAGAGTACAATAGATAAGAAAAGTGCAATAAACGAAAAGAGGGGAATAAAGAGATCAAAGAGAATAGAGGGATTGGAGAGAAGGAGAGACAAAATATTGAAGAAGATTCAGAATATCAAAGTGGATTTCTATTACAAGGCGATAAACCACATATTCAATAGCCACGAATATGTGGTTGTGGAAGATCTGAATTTGAAAGAGTTGAAAGAATCGGAGAAAGGGAACAAAGTAATAAGGAGAAAAGTGAATAAGTATCTGCAATACATATCTTTGAGTGAGTTTTTCCGAATATTGGAATGGAAAGGGGAACTATATGGTAGGGAGATAATAAGGGTGGATCCAAAGGACTCGAGCAAGAGCTGTTCAAATTGTGGCTATGTGAATCATGAGCTAAAGTTAAGAGACAGGGTATTCAAATGCCCTGTTTGTGGAATGAAGATGGACAGAGATTTGAATGCGTCAATAAACATATTAAAAAGAGGTTTGGAGCGTATTGCTCCCTCGTCGGGACACAGCGAGTATATGCGCGAAATGGTTCTCGTTAGAGAACCTATACGCAGAACCCTCGCACTTTAGTGCGGGGAGTATGTCAGCTGAAAGAAAGTTTTCCCTCAACGATTCAAGGCCATCATGGAATGACCTGAACATGTATGAATGAAAGTATAATCTTTCAGGTATTTTATTTACCTTGAGCCATGCTCTTGTAATAATTCCAAAGGTTCCCTCACTTCCAGTGGCAATATCCAATAACCTGAAAAATGCGGATTCAGCAGGTAATGGTCTATCAGAAAATTCTCCTGCAGGGCTGAACATTTTTACACCAATCAACATATCCTTTATTTTTCCATACCTGTTTGATTCCTGCCCTGCCGCATTTGTTGCAATCCATCCACCAAGGGTTGAATACTCAAATGATTCTGGAAAATGGCCAAGTGTAAGACCATTTTTATTCAACAAACTTTCAATTTCAGGCCCCCTTAGACCGGCGCCAGCTTCAAGAACAAATGAATCCTTATCAAGTTTGAATGTATTGAAATTTCTTGAGTCAATTGAAACAACAAATCTCTTTTTTCCTGAAGGTTTTAAACCTCCTGTTACGGATGTTCCACCACCAAAGGTTATGAATTCACAGATATTGGATAAATTTTTAAATAAACAGGGCAGATCCTTTTCCTCAGGGTATATTACAGCATCAGGTACCCTTATTTCCCTTTTCT
>JAVRLK010000054.1:0-7817 GCA_031961545.1 Thermoplasmatota archaeon
CAATAACAGCCCAGAACTCATATGAGGTAAGGGGTATTCATGATGTTCCCGCAGAGATGGTTGAATTGCAGATAGATACAGTTCTATCCGATATACCAATAAGGTATGGTAAAACAGGCATGTTAAATAATGCGGAAATAATTAAAGTGGTATCAAAAAGTATTAAAAAATATTCATTGAAGATTGTTGTGGATCCTGTCATGGTTTCAAAGTCAAGAGCAAGGTTATTGAGGGAGGATGCTGTTGAAGCAATGATAAATGACCTTATTCCTCAAGCCTTCTTTGTCACGCCCAACATACCTGAGGCTGAAGTAATAACAGGTATGAGAATAAAAAATGAGGATGATATGTTAGATGCCGCAAAGGAAATAAAAAAGCTTGGTGTTAATTTTGTCGTTATAAAGGGAGGGCATATGGAGGGGGAGAATGTTACAGATATTCTATACGATGGAATTGATTACAAAAAATTTGTCTATCCAAGGATAAAAACAAAAAACACACATGGATCGGGATGCACCCTTTCATCGGCAATTGCATCCTATCTTGCAAAGGGTTATGATCCCATTGTTTCATATTCGAAGGCAAGGTTCTTCCTCCAGAAGGCCATAGAACACAACCTTGAGGTTGGAAGGGGTCATGGTCCACTCAATCCAATGTACAGAATAAAGTTTCAATAAATTTTTATATTTAACGAATATCCAAAAATTATGGACATGATAGTTTCTTTTAAAGCAAAAAGGGATCTTTTCAATGAGTATAATGTAGGCAGGGTAATATTTCTGAATGAGGCAAGTGAAAAGGATATAGAGAACGCGGAAATTCTTTTCACATTCAGGTTTGAGGATGAGGTGAGTGATGAAAATTTCAGAAAAATGAAGAATCTGAAAATTGTTCAGAGTTTACTGGCAGGTGTGGACTATCTTCCATTCGAAAAATTGAAGGGTAAGGTTATTCTGAAAAATTCAGGTGCATTGTCCTGGATCATCGCTGAACATGTTTTTGCAATGATTTTATCAGCATCAAGGAACATTGTTCTGAGAACATTGCATATGAGAGATGGTCTTTTTGAGCAGTTAGAACCAGGTGATACAATCAGAGGAAAAACAATGCTCATCATTGGTTATGGATCCATAGGAAGGGAGGTTGCAAAAATAGCAAGATGCTTCAACATGAAAATTCTTGCGATAGGAAGATCTGGAAAATGTGATGAATGTGAAAAATTTGGAAATTTAGAAAAGTTGCATGAATTTTTACCCCTTGCAGATATTGTTGTAATTTCAATACCACTGACAAAGGAAACAAAAAATTTGATAGGCAAAAGGGAACTTGAACTTATGAAGAAAAATGCAATAATTGTTAATGTTGCAAGGGGTAAGATAATTGATCAGGAAGCATTGTATCATCATCTTTTAAATAACAAAGAAATGAAGGCATGTCTTGATGTATGGTGGAAATATCCAAGGTTGAATGAAAAATTCAAACAAGACTATCCTTTTGAAAAGCTTGATAATGTGATCATGACACCACACCAGGCCGGAATTTATAAAGACTATTTTGATGATATGGTGAGGTCAGGTGTAAGAAATATACTGAACTATTTAAAAGGAAACAGGGAAAATGTTGTGAAGATTGAAGATTATTTATAAAAAAACAATTTCTTCATTTTCCACATATGTTCTGTAATAGGGACAATCAGTATTTTTTCCATCACAGTTGAATGTTTTCATCTTTTTACAGTAACCATCCCTGTAATATGCACATAAACCTTCAGGAACAATAAATTTACCATAAATTTTACATTTTTCACCTATGCATTTGAAACCCCTGTATGGGCCGTGGCAAAAGCCATTTTCATCCTCAAATGCACATCTCATCATATTTCAATAAAAAAACTAAAAGATAAATTTTCCTTAAGCAAAAATTTTAATTTCACCTTAATATACATTCAAACAATGTTCATAATTGATGAATTTAAGGATTCGATTGCAGGAGAAATTGAAAAAAGGATAAAGGATGTATATTCCATAGATTATACTGTGAATCTGGTTGAACCGCCAGAGAATATGGGTGATCTTTCTTTTGCTGTTTTTGAAATATCGAGGCTTTTAAAATCCGACCCTTTAACTGTTGGGAAGAAAATAGTTGAGGATCTGAAAATTGACAATGTGGAAAAGATTCAACAGGTTGGACCATACATAAACATTTATCTTGATTACAGGGAATTATCAAAAATATACTTTCATAAACTTTTAAATGAAAAAAGTAATATCTTTAAGTTTCCTGAAAAAAATAAAAAGGTTATTCTTGAGCATACAAGTGCCAATCCAACAGGACCCTTGCATGTTGGAAGGGGAAGGAATCCCATAATAGGTGATTCTTTAAGGAGAATATTGTTAAAGTATGGATATTCTGTTGAAACACATTACTTTGTTAATGATGCAGGAAGGCAGTGCGCAACACTTGTATGGGGTGTGAAGAATTTTGGAATGGAGGAGAATGGAAAGCCAGACCATGTTTACGTTAAATATTACCAGATGGCCAATGATATAATTGAAAAGGATAAGGAGAAAATAAAGGAAATAGATGAACTTATGAGGAAAATAGAGTCTGGTGATAAAGAAACACTTGAATTTTCAAGAAAGGTTGTTTCAAGGGTTCTTGGTGGAATTCTTGAAACGCTTGAAAAAATGGACATAAGGTTTGATAGGATTGTTTATGAAACTGAATTCATTGTGAATGGAATGGTTCAGGATGTGATTGAAAATTTAAAACCATACCTTCAGGAAGAAAACAATGCCTTATATTTTCCCCTTAACAATGAAAAAATTTACTTAAAAAGAAGTGATGGTACATCACTGTACTTCACAAGAGATATTGCCTATCATCTTTATAAAAGGAAGCTTGACGACATAATAATAAATGTGCTTGGTGAGGATCATAAAAGTCATGCGGATTCCCTGTTAAAGGTTCTGAAAAAGATTGATGAAAGTATTAATGTAAATACTGTTTTCTATTCATTCGTAAGTTTGCCTGAGGGTAAAATGAGCACAAGGAGGGGAAGGGTTGTTTATCTTGACGATCTCATTGATGAGGCAATAGAAAAGGCAAGGCAGGAAATAGAAAAGAGAAGGAGCGATTTTGATAATGAAAAGATAAATGAACTTTCAAAAAAGATTGGAATAGGGGCTGTTAAATTCAACATATTAAAAATACAGAGTGAAAAGCCGCTTGTTTTTAGGTGGGAAGAGGCGCTGAACTTTGAGGGCGATTCATCACCATTCCTTCAATATTCCTATGCAAGGGCATCAAGCATTCTCAGAAAAATGGAATGGAACGGTGAATTCAATCCAGAAAAAATTGATCATCCAAGGGAAATTTCACTCATAAAGTTAATTCTGAAATACACAAAAATTTTAAAAGAATCGGCAGAAAGTTTAAAACCGCATAGAATTGCAAAGTATGGTGTTGATCTTGCATCTGAATTCAATTTATTTTATGGTGAATGCCCAGTTTTAAAATCTGAAGGGGAGATAAGGGAAAACAGACTAGCCCTTGTTCATGCATTCAGGGAAACGATGGGCGATCTTCTTGAAACACTTGGAATAGATCATCCTGAGGAAATGTGATCAGATCGCTTTTACTTCAACCATTTTCATTCTGCCATAACCCACGATCACCTTATAGTATCCTGAAAACTTAATGTCAAGGGATCTGTCACCCGTATCAACAAGTAAATATTTTATTCCCTGGAGCTTTAAAGGTGTTGAAACAACAATAATATCATCCCTGTTTATTCTCTTAAGAACTTCCTTTGTTAACTGAAGGTTTCCCCTTCCGATGATAAAACCCTGGTTGCCTATGGGTGAGAGAATGATTTTTACCTTTCCATTCAAAAGTTTAAGTATTCCTTTTTCGTTTAGATCCTTGCCTATCAGCTCTTTGTTCTTTACAGCATCAAAACCAAGTAATGTGTATTCAACACCCAGCAATTCCTGTATCTTCTTTACTGTTGTTCCAGGCCCTAGAATATAGGTAACATCATCCTCCATATTATCAATTATAAATTCCGCAATACCCTGCTTATCCTCTTCATCTTCAGTGGAATAAATTTCAGCCTTGCTGTTCTGGACAAAATCATCCAGGTAAGGAACCTTAAGGTACCCATAGAGTTTTATTTCCAATCTATTCATTCTGTACTTTTCCTCATCAATATCCATTACCTCCCTCTCCTGGAATGATACATTATTTTTCAAAAATTCTTTAAGAATTTGCACAGCTGAAAATGGTGTTGGTGTAAATACAGCGGAATACATTTTAACACCGCTTGGTATTCCAAATACTGGGATTTTAGAATCAACAGCCTCAACAATATCCCTTGCCGTTCCATCCCCGCCAACGAAAATTAAAATATCCACATTATTTTTTACCATTATCCTTGCAGATTCTATAGTATCATACCTGTCTGTTTTTTCCTTTGTTTTATAAACAATAATAAAATTCTCAAAACCTGATTCCCTTAAAACATTTTCACCCATTTTACCTGAAACTGTTAAAATTTCAAAATTTTTCAATATTTCTTTTGAATTTTCTAAGAATTCTCTAGCCCTTTCCTGTGAAACCTCCCTTGCACCGAGTTCTATTGCCTTTTCATATAAATTATCTGTACCCTTCAAACCAACACTGCCACCCATTCCTGCTATGGGATTAACAATAAATCCAATTTTCATGTCATTTCCTCCTTAATTTTCTTTATTGCAAGGTAATATGCCTTTGATGCATTATCAGTGTTATATCCACCTCCACCTAGCATTACCATTCTGCCATGTGAAAATTTCTTTGCAATTTTGTAAGTTAAGTAAACAGCATTTACGTAATCTTCAATTGGATACATTAAATGTGTTAATGGATCATTTTTCAGACCATCTGCACCGGCCTGCATTATAACGAATTCAGGCCTTGCCAATTCAGCGAATTCTTCTATTTTCTCATAGGGTAATTGATCACTGTAGGCTTTCATAACAACGTTCATCTTTGTTCCCTCAGCAATTCCATCACCCCTTTCATTTTCAAAACCTGTTCCTGGAAAAAGTGTCCTTGGATCCTCGTGGAAATCAATTATGAACACATCTGGATTTTTATAGAAGGAATAGAATACACCATCACCGTGGTGTGCATCTATGTCCACATAAAGTACTGGTTTTACATTTTTGTTCAAAAGAAATTTAATACCAATCGCAACATCATTGTAAACGCAGAAACCTGAAGCATGATCACTGTATGCGTGGTGCAAACCTCCGTTCAGATTTATTGAAAGATTATTCTTTTCAAGGGAATTTTCTATGGCGGTAAGTGTTGAATAAACCAGCCATAAAGCATCCTCATGGACATTCTTGTAGGCTGGTGTATCACCATAATCAAGGTAACCAGAACCAACCTGCGACATGGTTTTGACGAATTCCACATATTCTTTTGTGTGAAAGATGTAAAGTATATCCTCTCCAAAATCCCTTGGTTTTATGGGCTTTGCAAGATTTTCATCCAAAATCATTTTTGCTGCCCTTTTTGCCTTTTCGGAAGAGAAGGGGTGATTTTTGAACGAATATGAGAATGTTTTTTCATCGTAAACTATTTCAATCATTCAATTGATCCCAATTCAATTTCAATCTTAAATCTTTTCCCTTTCCTTATTATTTCAAGTTCAACAATTTTCCCGGGTCCCTCACTTTCAAGTATGTATTTAAGGTGATCAATTCCATCAAGGTTTTTATCATTAATACCTGTGATTATATCACCCCTTCTCAATCCTGCATGGTATGCCGGGGAATTTATTGAAACATCAGTTATAAGAACACCATTTTTTACGGGAAGTGAATAATAGTTTGATATTGAATCATTAATCGTTATACCATAAATACCTAAGTATGGCTTAACGATCCTTCCATAATTCCTTAATGAATCAAGAAGTTTTTTAACATTGTTGATTGGAATTGCGAAGCCTATTCCCTGTGCAAATGGTATCATGGCTGATGTTATACCTATTACCTCCCCCTTCATGTTAACAAGAGGTCCTCCACTGTTACCAGGATTTATTGCAGCATCAGTCTGTATCAAATCCTCAAAAACACCAATTTCAGATTTTATGGATCTTTTAATGGCGCTCACAATTCCCATTGTTACTGTTGGCGATCCAAGAATGCCAAGTGGATTGCCAATTGCAAGAACAATCTGCCCTACCTTAATTTTATCCGAATCTCCAAGGATCAGGGGTTCTATATCAAGATCTTCAACATATATGAAAGCTATATCGAGTGTTGGATCCGAATCAATAAACCTGCCAGTAAAGTTCCTGCCATCGCTTGTTGTTACGTTAACATAATCGGAATTCAATATAACATGGTTGTTTGTGACAATTATATTTTTGGAAACAATAAATCCTGAACCAGATCCCTTCATTTCCTCCATGTTATAATACCTGTCAAGTATTATCTTTTCAACGTTAATGTTAACAACACCACCTATAACTTTTTCAACAACCTCTTCAGTTTCCATGAATTTAAATATGGAAATCTCTAATAAATCTTTTTTTATTATCCTGAATGGAATGAACATTGATGAGGAGATAAAAAGAATAGAGGAAGAGATAAGAAAAACGCAATATAACAAGGCTACTGAACACCATATTGGTAGATTAAAGGCAAAACTTGCAAGGCTCAAAGAAATGAAGGAAAGTTCAAAGAAAGGTTCTGGAAAAGTGCAGGGAGTGAAAAAATCAGGAAATGCAATGGTTTCAATAGTTGGTTATCCAAGCGTTGGAAAAAGCACTTTATTTACAAAGTTAACAAACAAGGAAAGCGAAATAGGCGATTACGATTTTACAACAATAAACATAATACCAGGTATGATGGAACATAAAAATGCAAAGATACAGATCCTTGACATGCCGGGTTTAATTGAGGGTGCACAGGATGGTAGGGGAAGGGGAAAGGAGGTATTGAGTGTAATAAGGATATCAGATTTGATTGTAATAGTTACTGATGTAAATAAACCTGATCCATATCCTATAATAAAAATTCTTGAAGAATCGGGCATAAGATTGAACAGAAAAAAACCTAACATAAGTTTGATCAAAAAGGAGAGGGGAGGTTTGAACATTCAATATACCATTCCACAGGATCTAGATGATGAATTAATAAGGGAAATAATAAGGGAATTCAGGATCGTTAATGCTGATGTAATAATAAGGGACAGGATTGATGTGAACGATCTTATAGATTTTCTATCCGGAAACAGGTCATACGTGAAGGGAATATTTGTTCTAAACAAGATTGACGAGGATCCGGATTTTGTTCAATCAGAAACATTCAAAGAATTGAATGAAAAGTACAATTTTATTGTTATTTCAGCAAAATTCGATGAAAACATTGAATTACTTAAAGAAAAAATTTATGAAAAACTTGACCTGATAACAATTAAGTTAAAACCACCCGATAAGGATGAGGAAAATATGGTAATAAGGAGGGATTCAACCGTTGAAATGGTATGCAGGGCAATCCACAAGGATTTTGTGAAGAATTTCAAATATGCACTTGTATGGGGGCCCAGCGCAAAGTATCCGGGCCAGAGGGTTGGTTTGGATCATGTTTTGATGGATGGGGATAAAATAACAATATTTTTAAGAAAATAAAAAAAGTTACATGTAACCCAATTTTCTCAGCTTTTCCATCATCCCTTCCTTGTCCTGTGATCTACCTGCCCTTTCCTTTGTATGCTCAAGATCCTGTTCCCATGCCGGTCTTGTATCAACAGGTTTTGAATCA
>JAVRLK010000055.1:0-7707 GCA_031961545.1 Thermoplasmatota archaeon
CATAAACACAACAGTTGATTTTCTTAAACATTTTTCAAGGGAAATAACAAAAATGATACCTTCAGTTAAATATGTTAAAATCATGAGACAATGGGCCGGTCTTTACGATATGTCACCGGATGTAAAACCCATACTGAGCGGAACAAGCGTTGAAAATTTTTATGTGGCATGCGGATATTCAGGTCATGGTTTAATGATAAGTCCCATGGTTGGAAGGTTAATGAGCCAGTTAATACTTGGTCACCCAACAGATCTTGACATGAAGAGTTTTTCACTTGAAAGGTTCAAGGAAGGAAAACTGGAAATTGAGACAACAAAGATTGGATGATTATTCAACGAACCTGTATCTTCCAGGCTTTGGTTCATAGATTAGATTATCTCTAAGTAAAATATCAACATATTTTTTTGCATCCCTTTCATCCATACCCTTTTTCTGTGCCTCAACAACAATTTCATCGATCATTGCAAACCCTTTTACTTCCTGCAATTCCTTTATTATTCCTTCAATCTCCTCAAGCTTTGATCTCTCCTTTGCAGGTCTAGAATATATTGTATCAATATCAGGTATACCCTCCGGTGTTGTTGCTGAATCTGAAATGAAATGGCTTATTATCTTTATTGCCCTCCTCGCATCATCAACGTTTGCATAATGGCTCAACCTTGCTCTTGCGGATGCCTGCGTTAACCTTATCATTGCCTCAAGCTGTCTTGCTGTTATTGGTATTGCTTTCGTTTCCTTGTAAAGGTTTCTCATCTGAATATAAAAATTCTTCAATTCTTCACTTGCCTCTTCAGTCAACTTTGGAAAAACATATTTCTTTGCATATGCAACATATTTTTTAAAGAGTTCATCATCAATTTCATCCTCTTTTTTATCCTCCTCCATATGTACCTGTAAAATGTGCTCTGCAATTTCCCTGTCCCTTTCTCCGGGTATATCAGGTATTTTGAATATTGCATCGAACCTTGATAAAAGTGTTGGTGGTAGAGCAAGCTGTTCCGAGAGAGGTCTTGAATAATCGAACCTACCATACTTGGGGTTTGCTGCAGCAAGTATTGAACACCTTGCCATGAGCGTTGCATTCATACCTGCCTTTGAAATTGTTATTGTCTGCTGTTCCATTGCCTCATGCATTGCAACCCTGTCCTTGTCATCCATCTTGTCTATTTCATCAATTGTTGCTATTCCATTGTCCGCAAGGACAAGTGCACCAGCCTCAAGTGTCCACCTGCCTTCACCGAACTCCTCCTTTGTTGCAGCAGCGGTTAATCCTGCCGCTGTTGATCCCTTTCCCGATGTGTAAATACTTTTAGGTGCAATATTGCTTATATATTTCAAAAGCTGCGATTTACCCGTTCCTGGATCACCAACAAGAAGGATGTGAATATCCCCTCTAATCCTTGTACCATCCTTTCTTTTTAATGGGACACCACCAAACAACTGCAATAACAATGCTTCTTTTTCAATTTCAAGCCCATAGAGTGTGGATGCAATCTTTGAACTCAATTTCTGTATAATGTTTTCATCCTTTGCAAGTGCCTTTATTTTTTCTATATCCTCCTCAGTTAAATTTATTGTTTTGTATTCTTCTTTAATTGCCTCAATGTTTATTGCATAAAGGTAAATGTCAAATACAACGCTTGGCTGTCCCCTTGGACCCCTCGGTCTCGTTTTAAGTATTCCCGTTATCCTTACCCTGTCACCCGGAACAACAAGTCCTGTTAGATCATCCTCCAGGTAAACCTGCAATCTCTGTGGCTGTTCACCGCCCCTTATTTCCTCAGGGTTTTCCTGTATTTCTATTTTCTGTGAATCAAGGAAAATTGAGTAATCCTCAAGCAATTTGAACTTTACCTCACCCCTCTTTCTGTTACAACCTTCACAGAATGCAGGGAATTCAAGTGTTTCAGATATCTGTTCCTTGTAGTTCACATGACCGCACGATTGGCATTCAAACGCACCCGTAACAAGTTTGGGTCTTACCTCCGTTACCTGCCTTACAATTCCTTCAATTGTTATCAATTCACCTATGTTTTTACTCCTTATATGCCTTATTTCCCTTAACCTGTCATCCGGAAGATTTTTTAACCTGACATGAACAAGCCTTATATTCATTTCCTCAGGGAATTTTTTAATTATAACATCCTCGGCCTCCTTCAATGCCTCTTCGGGAGTTTTTGTCAATGCTTCAACAAGATCATCACTGAACTTTTCAATTTCCCTAAAGTCCACATAAATTGATCTTTCATCCGGATACTTTTCACCAAGTAAAGATAATTTAACGTTATAACCGTACTGGAGGAAGAAGCTTTCCCATAGTGACTTTAAATCTTCCATCGATCTTCCATTCTTTTCCATTTATTAATTTTTACCATTGGGGTATTTTTTTGTTCAAATAGGCTTCCATGCCCTTTTTACCATCCTGGCTTATCGATGATAAAATCAATTCCTCAAAAGTTTCGTTGAAAAATTTTAATCTGTATTCCTCAGCAAACTTCTTCATTTTTTTAAGAATGTTCGGTGATGAGAGCATGATTTTATTTGAAATTTCATATATTGCTTTCTCAAGATCATCAACAATGTAGTCAACAAGCCCCATCTGCTTTGCCTCATAAACGTCAATTTCATCACCTGTTATGCACATTCTCATGACATTTTTTAATCCTATTGTATATATACCTGCTGAAAATGGAACGGGCGGGAAAATTCCAAGCCTTGCCATGGGTAATGAGAATTTTGCATTTTTTCCGGCTATAACAATATCCGAAATCATTGCAATTTCACAGGCTGCACCGTATGCCAATCCATCAATTGCACTCACAAAGATCTTTTCAGACTTTATTATTTTCAATGTAAAATCCTTAAGAAGATTGAAGAATTTTTTAGCATCATCATAATTTTTTAATGAATACATTTCATTTATGTTCACACCCGCAGAAAAGGCCCTTGAATTTGATTTTAAAACAACAATGATATTTTTTGATTTATTTGCTTTATCCAAGGCTTCATTGAGTTTCATCCAGGATTCCTGATCAAGTATGTTGTATTTTCCATCATCAAGAACGATGTATGAAATATTATCAATTTCATTGTAAACAATTTTTTCCATGGTTGAATATTTGAAACCACATTGAAAAATTTTTTTATTATGTTTCATTTTTTAATTCATGCAACTTGAGAAGGAAATTAAGATAGATGATGATCTTATCTGTAAAGTATTGAGGCACTTCAAACTTTATGGTTACGATTACGCTAAATCCCTCGGTAAGGATATAGGTATGAACAAAAGGGATGCCTGCAGGGTTTTAAAGGAATTGTATTCGATGGGTTACCTTGATAAAAGGAAAGGAGGTATGCTGAAAAGGAAGGATGCTAAGTTGAAGAAAAGAACTGTCACGGAACCGCACCATACCTATTATACAATTTCAGAAAAGGGTGAAGAATTTTTAAAAAATTGTAAAAATATTATCTGATTTCTTGCATTACCTGCATTCTGTTTGCATCAATTGTCAGTATTATTGTTTCATTCTTTTTTAAAATTTCTGATTTATGTAAAAATTTCATGTACCAGATTGGAGCATGCAGAAGTTCAGGCTCTGCTACATTAACCTCTGTTTTTAAGGAAACAATACCTGTTCTGTGCTGTTTATGCGCCTTCTCATACTGCAATTCTTCAATACCTGTCTTTGCACTTATCATTGCTGCATCCTTTCCAAGATCAGAATTCAGGATCCTTATGTTCTTAGGTATTTTTTTAAGGTCAAAGGTCTGTCTTTCACTTAAATTGAACTCATAGTACTTTGGCTGGAAGACGCTCCATCCCTTAACGGCAACAACAGGAAACTGGTAATCACCCTTTATCTGATAATCCCTTTTTATGTTTGTTCCACCACCGACCATTACAAATGCTCCCCTTCCCCTTGTCATGGCTTCCGAGAGAGCTATGGATCCTACAATTTCACCAACTGTAGCTGCAGCACTTTCTGCCGTTTCCTCCACAACATAATTCGTTACCGCAGATCCAGGTACAATCCAGAATGGAACATAACTCAATGAAATATCCTCAAGCTTTGAATTTTCAAACATGTGCCTGTGTATCAAACTCCTATCCATCCATTCCCTTGCAAGATTGATTGCATCGTTCTGGTCAATGCTTTTAGGTAAAAGCATTGTATGGTTCATCAGCTGTGTCCATCCTTCATTACCAAGAACTATTGTTGTTCCGCAGTATTCGCAGGTAACTGTCATTTCATCGGGTAATGGATGTAGGGGAGCACCGCAAGATGGGCATTTAAGTTCCTTTATTCCGGCCGGTGCTATGGTTATATTTTGCTGCTTTGTCTCCATATGAACATCCGGCTGTTTTGCACCACATTTGTAACAGAAAACAGCATCATCGGGTAATTCGGCACCACATTTAATACAGTATTTCATTTTACATCACCTCCCAAAGCATGACCACAGTTTGGACAAAACTTTGACCCTGCCGGAATCCGTGCATGGCAGTATGGGCAGGTGATTGTATCAGAAACAAGTTTAAAACCGCAGTTTGGACAGAATTTTGAATCGGCAGGTATTTGAGCATGACAGTTTGGACACTCTATTGTGTTTGTCTGGGGAGCACCGCAAACAGGACAGAATTTAGCATCAGCATCAATCAAAGCACCGCATTTTACACACTTTTTCTTGTTTGCCTGCTGAGTTACCTGCTGTGTCATCATGCCACCAACACCAATCCCGGCACCGAGACCAACACCAAGGCCTGCCATGGCGCCAGCACCTCCACTTGGGTTCTTTGCAGCATCAACAATTGCCTGTCCTGCCTGGTACTGCATGTAATTCACACCAAGAACGGACATTTTTGCCCTTAGATCAATAGCCTGCTGAACATCATCAGGTAAACTTATTGATAAACCTGATATTTTGTTTATTTCAATCCCATACTGATCCATGTGTGATGGTGCATTTGCAAGAATTGCCTGTTCAATGTTTGTTAAATTTGCTGCAAGATCAGTAACCCTTAAACCCTGCTGTTTCATTTTTCCCAATGTATCGTAAACAAGTATGACCATCTGGTCCCTCAATCTATCTTCAACATCGCTTGATGTTTCTGCATTGAACGTTCCAACAAACTGATTAATAAAATTCTCAGGATGGGATACCCTGTACCTGTATTCACCAAAGACCCTTAAATTAACAAGACCGAAATCAGGATCCTGAAAAACGTAAGGTTCCTTGCTCCCGAACTTTCCATCAAAGAACCTTTTCTGTATGTAATAAACCTCAGCCTGTTGCTGAACACCCGAAAGTAACTGAACTATTTTTCCAACAACAGGTGCATTAAGGGATGTTAGTGCATATCTATCGGGCTTGTCTATATAAGCCAGAACTTTACCATCCCTGTAAAAGACAGCTATTTCATCCTCCCTGACAACAATGTTATCGTTCAATCTTATATTCCTTGGAACCTTCCACATTATGTTGTTCTGTTTGTATTGATCCTCCCAAATTATTGTTGTTGCACCGATTAGACTTCCCCCTGTTCCCACCTTTTCCTTTTTGAACATATTACTCCACCTTTATGTTTTGAATAACAATCATTCTATCATTGAATGCCTTATAAAAATCATCAGCATTTTTTATTATTGTTTGAATTTTATCGTATATGTTCCCAAGATTGTTTGATAGAACAGTATTGTAAAGATCGTTCACAGAATTCTTCAGATCGTTTGCCTTTGATACAAAGGAATAATCGTAATCATACAGTTTGTCAAGGTTATCCTTCCCTATCCTTATGGCGGGTGAAATACCTGAATAACCCTGCTGTGCATGCCTCACGGATCCTTCAAGTTCCTGAAGTTTGGATATAACTGAACCAAAGATTGATAAATTTGAATAAATGCCGCGATCAACAAGCATTTTCCTTGTATTCTGCAAAATATTCAAAGAATCATGTATCATGTTTGCTATCTGTATTCTCAGATAATTATCAGCCTCCCTGATATCTTCCAAGCTCCTGTATCCTGCAAAACCAGGTATAAGGAGCTGTATCTTTTTCAGAACACCCCTGCTATCCTCAACCCTTTCCCTTATGTCAACCATTCACATTCACCCTTTCCTTGAACCTTATCCTCCATAGTATGAATATTAAGGTTATTATTAAAAATAATGTAAGAATGAGCAGATAAATTAAATTTTTTGAAATGAAAAAGTAAGAATAGAGAAATGCAAATGAAACTACGTAATACACATATCCTAGATATTTTTGAACCTTGTTTTCAACGAATGCCTGTGAAAAATAAACAATCAACGCAAATAAAAGTGAAAAAATACCCATAAAAATTAAGGCCAAAGGTTCATTTGTGGAAATGAAAATGTATAAAAGAACCATTATTGAGAATATTACGAATATTATTGAAATCAGATAACCAAGAAAATTTTCATTTTTCATTGTTCTCTTAATTAATTAAAAATATAAAACTTTTATTCCTGTAACTTTTTAATTGGAAAAATTTTTATTCTGGGAAGAATTTTATAAATTTGTATGGATCCGGATTTACAATCTGCCAAAACATTTACATTGATTGCTATTATATTGCAGGCGGTATTGCTTATATTTGCCTTACTAACAGTAAGTGTTTTCACAATAACTTCATATCAAGGAGTGAATATTGTTACATATCCAAACGGTACAACCCAAAGAATTGTTTCAAGCCCTACTGTTTATATCAGTCCCTTAACAATGCTCTTTATTCTTATAGCTGTTTCAATTATCCCGCTTGTAATGATATTTCTTGATTATTTTCTTGTTTACAAACCAATATCAAAAGGGATTGCTGAGGAAAGCAAAACACCTTCACTTGTTCTTGGAATAATCCAGCTTTTCACTGGAGGATTAATAGTTGGCATACTTTTAATCCTCGCATATGTGAAAATAAATGATGCAATAAATAGAAAGAAATATGAGAGCTTGAATCAACAAAATAACATTAAAAATATTTAAATAATTCACAACATTTGTTAAAATTGTTCATGATAACATTAAGGGATCTTGTGATATGGTCAATGAAAGAGTACGGTTACAGGCTTGAGAATTATGAGCCCAGTAAATACCTTTTCTTTACAAAGGATGGTAATTTGATGATTGTTGGTATTTTTGATGAAAAGGTGAATGGTGAAAAGGTACTGGAATTCAAAAGGGATCTTGAGCAATACAATGGTACAAAGCATATAATAAGCCTTGAGGGTTATACTGAGGATGCCATAAACATTGCAAAAAGTTTGAACATTTATTTAATAACAAGGGATGAGCTTGAGAGGGATATTGGTGAATATATCCTTACCCTTCTAGTTAAGGATCAGCAAAAATTGAAGGAAATACTTGAAATGGATGTTGAGGTGGAGGAGGAACTTGAAAAGAGTGAAACGGACAGTGAAACAATACCAATATTCCTTGAGGAGAAGGGTCTTACAAAAAGAATTATTTCACCTGCGTTATGGAGGGAACAGGCAATAGAGATTGCAAAAAAGGATGTTCAGGGTTTTGAAACTGAACTTATACTTGTTCCCTATTATATGTATGAATACAAACTTGATCTTATAATTGAGGGTGTTCCTGTTCCAAAGAGGGTTTTTGGAAGACTTGGTTTCAATGCCCAGACAGGTGAAATAAGGTACATAACAACCGGCCTGAACATTGTACAGGA
>JAVRLK010000056.1:0-7110 GCA_031961545.1 Thermoplasmatota archaeon
TTCCTATGAAAAAGTTAATAGATAGGATTTAAATTTATGTCCCAATGAGAGCATTCATTATTGGAAGGTTTCAGCCCTTCCATCTTGGACATTTGAAGATGGTGGAGGATCTTGCAAAAAAGCATGATTATATCATAATAGGAATAGGAAGCGCCCAGGAATCTCACACGCTTGAAAATCCATTCACGGCAGGTGAAAGACATTTAATGATTTCAAACACGCTTGAAAACAGAAAAATATACAACTATTACCTTGTTCCAATAGAGGATATTCACAGAAATGCTATATGGGTTGCGCATATTGAGGCAATATCACCACCATTCCACAAGGTTTATGCAGGGAATCCATTAACAAAAAGACTTTTCGAGGAAAGGGGATACAAGGTTGAAACACCCCAACTCTATGAGAGAAAAAAATATTCGGGAAGGGAGGTAAGGAGAAGAATGATCGCAGGAGAGAACTGGGAAGAACTTGTTCCTGAGGAGGTGGCGAATGTAATAAAGGAGATTGATGGTGTTCAGAGGATAAGGGAGATTGCAAAATCCGATGAGGAAATTGAATATGAGGAAAAATCCGGTGAATGAAATTATTAATAGAATAATTTGGACGGATGGTAATGGAAAGGTATATTTCCTTGATAGAAAGGGTAATTTATCTCTTAAGGAGATTGATGTTAAGGATATAGATAAGCTTGGATCAAACTTTATTTTTCTTAAAAATGGTGATATGATTCCCTACCACAGGGTAAGAAGGATCGTTTCAAATGGCATTGAATTGTATAAAAGATGAATATGGATGCTGAAAAATATTTTATTGAACTGAGGAAAAGGGCATTTAAATCACCAAATTCAATTCTTTCAATAGCGGTGGTTCTTGCAATACTTTTAATTTATTATCTATTGATAAGACCAAATTTATACTTTTTACTTTTCCTTCTCCTTTTTCCATACATTGCTCTCATAATAATAGATTTTTTAACATTCAGATTAATAAAACTTGATTTTCCATTGAGAAGGATAACGCTCCTTGAGGAAATTGTTTTCATAGTTAGCTTTGTTGCTTTTCTTATTTTTATATTGATTTTTCTTACAAAGCCTGCCATAGCTTTACTTTTGGGTTTTTCAATTTCACCCTTTTTAAGATACCTTTTCCTAAAGCCATTCCTAAAACTTAAGGAACATCAGGTCATAATTGTTTCTTTGAATTACTCATTTTCAATTTCCATTTTCTTTATATTCTCACATTATCCTTTGCTGTATTTAATTCCCTTTTACATATCCTCCATTCTATTTGCTTTGGTCTCAAGGTATTTCCTTATTTACCTTTCAAAAGAATTCAAAGAAGAATATGGTGAGGATCCTATTAAATATGCAGGTGTAATTGTTAACTATTTTGCAAACCAAAATTTTGAAGAAGCATTTTCAATCAACAATTTACTGAGCAAGATGTATTCCATAAAGGAAATACCTGTTATGGGAATGGTTGTTAAAAATAAAGAAAATAAAATAAAGGGAATAATTGTATTTCCATATGTTCACCCAGGACCATTCGGTGAGGTAGGATGCAGCAATTTACCATTAAAGCTTAAAAATAAACTCTCAGATTTGAGCGAAAACATCCTTGTTTTTCATACAACATCAACACATGATGAAAACTGTGCAGGTGAAGAGGATATTGAAAAGATTGCAAAATCAATAAAAAATTCAATTCATAAATTAAAATTCAAAAATACAAGTTCAGAAAGAATAAGAATTGAAAATGATTTTGAATTTTTTGCACAGAAATTCGGTGATTCTTTATTCCTTTCAATTATTCCATCAAAAAATGGATTCGATGATGTTTCGCTTGAACTTGGAATGAAAATAAGGAGAAGATTTCTGAACTCAAAAACAAATCATGTTTTTGTTGTTGATGCGCATAATAATTTTAACAAAGATTATTCCGCTCTTAAGGATATTGATCTGAATTTTTTGAATGGATTAAAAGAGAAATTATCAAATGTTAATGAAAATATTACAAAGTGCGGTTTTTCAAATGTTTATTATGAAAATGATAGCCTTGGACCGATGGGAATACAGACATTCCTTGTTGATAATGGAAAAAAGGTTGCATACATTCTTTTTGATGGAAACAACATGGAATATGGTTTAAGAAATAAAATAATAGAAGAATTGAAAAAATATGTTGATGATGTTGAATTATTCACAACAGATAACCATATTGTTAACCTTAACCCCAAGGATCTGAACCCCGTGGGGTCAAAGGGAAACATTGATGATTTTATTAAAAAAATTAAGGAGGGACTGGATCTTGCGCAGAAGGATCTTGAGGAATGTTCATTCGCGGGTTTTACAACAAAGTGCTTTTTAAAAGTTGCAGGAAAGGGATACGTTGAAAAGGTTTCTGAAATAATTAAAAGAATGCTTAAAAGGCTAAGGATAGCTGTGATCTTAGTAATTCTAACATTAATATTTTCATTTTTCATTTTCCTCCTCACATTCATTTTCATCTAGTTAAATTTTTTAATAAGGTTTTACATGCAAAACCATGGATCTTTTTGCACTCTACGATGGGAAATATTACGTGTTCACACTGGATGGAAGGAAAAAGTTCATAAGGGGTCTTGGTGTTCTTGATACAAAAAGATTTTTTAATTTAAAGGAAGGTGAGAAAATAAACATTTTCGATCAGGAGTTCATTTTTTTAAGACCGAACATACAGGATATTCTTTCAAGCATGGAAAGAAGGGAACAGATCGTACATTTCAAGGATATTGGAACAATAATTTATCTTAGCGGTATACATGCAAACTCAAGAGTTGTTGAAATAGGTGCAGGTTCCGGATTTCTTACAATTTCTTTAATATACTATTCCTTTCCTGGAATTGTTTACAGCTATGATTTATCAAGAGATGTTATTGATAATTTAAATTCATTAATTCAGGAATTTAATTTAGAGGATCACTGGACTGGAAAGGTGAAGGATGGTAGAAATGGAATAGATGAAAGGGATGTGGATGCTGTTATTGTTGATATACCGGATCCATGGAATACCGTTCACCATGCATATTCATCATTGAAAATCAATGGAACATTCATTGCATATGTTCCGAACATTTCACAGGTTCAAATTCTTAACAAAAAACTCAGGGATGAAAATTTCAAAAATATTGAAACAAGGGAAATAATTGAGAGGAAATGGATTGCTGGTGAGAAAGAATTAAGACCCGAAAATACAGGAATAATGCACACATCCTTCATTGTTTCAGCTAGAAAATTGATTGATTAATTTTTTATATCAATTTTTTATTTTTTTCTCCAATGATCACCCTTGAAAACCTTGGCAAATCCTTTGATGGTAAAGTTGGAGTGGAAAATCTAAGCTTCACAATAAAGAATGGTGAAATTTTCTCACTTTTAGGACCCAATGGTGCGGGGAAAACAACAACAATAAGGATGCTTTCTGGTATTATAAAACCAACCTGGGGTAATGCATTCTACGATTCCTTATCAATTCTCGATTCGCCTGATAAAATTAGAAAAAATATAGGTCTTTTACCTGAGAATCCAGGATTTTATGATAGATTATCGGGTTACGATAATTTAAAATTCTTCGCTAAACTTTATGGAATCAATAACATTGATGAAAGAATAAAGAATTACCTGAAAGATTTTGATCTTCTTGATCACATGGAAAAACCCTTCGGAACATACTCAAAGGGAATGAAGCAGAAACTTGCAATCGTCAGGGCAATCATGCACGATCCTGAATATTTATTCCTGGATGAACCTACTGCATCACTGGATCCACAGAGCACAAAATGGGTAAGGGATTTCATAAAATCCATAAGGAACGATGGGAAAACAGTGCTTTTATGCACGCACAATTTAAATGAGGCTGAAATATTGAGCGATAGAATAGCAATATTGAAAAATAAACTGATTGCAATCGGATCACCTGAAGAGCTCAAAAGGGAATTGTTCGGTAATGGTATAATTTTTGAATACAGCGGTGATGAAGAAAAAATAAAAAGTGCTTTGAATTCAATAAACATTGTTTATGAAATAAAGGATAAAAAGTTGAAGATTTATATGGACAATGAAAAACAAATTCCACAGATTATAAAATTGCTCTTGAATTCAGGAATTGATGTTTATTATGTTTATAAGGAAAAGCATACGCTTGAGGATATCTATCTGGAGATGTTAAAATGATAAATTTTGGCGTTGTGAAGGCAATATACGAAAAGGATAGAAAGGAAATATTTACATTGAGATCAGTGAAATACTCATTCATAATTTTCCCTGCATTCTTTCTTGCAATGACCATGATAATACTATTCCTTGTATCAATCAATGAAAATGCTTTAGTACATACAGTCGGGCACCAGGCAGTAAATTTGGGTACAATCGCCATGGATTTCCTTATATATTTAACCGTTGTTCCCCTTTCTCTATCAGCCCTGGCATCATCATACAGTTTTGTTGGTGAAAAGGTGCAGAGGACCATTGAACCGATCCTTGCATCACCTGTGAGAGAAAAAGAACTATTCTTTGGAAAATTGCTTGCACCTTTAATACCAGCAGCAATTGTATCCTACATTGTTCTGGGAATCTATACAATTTTTGTTGATTTTCTTACATTAAAGGACGGTTATTTGATCTTTCCCAATCTATCATGGATCTTTATTGTTTTCATATTCACACCTTCAATACTTGTATTATCAATTGTTCTCGTTCTAATTGCGTCATCAAGGGTTGTGGATCCAAGATCAGCACAGCAGTACTCTGCAATTATTGTCATACCCATACTTGCAATTTTCTTTGCTGCAACGATTTTGGTTCAGTATTTAGAAACAATACTTTTTATATTTTCAGTGATCACAGCAATTTCCGCTTATTTTATATACAGGATAGCTGTTAAAAGCTTTGACAGGGAAAGGATAATAACAAGGTGGTCTTAACATGTTCCTTTCTGTCTTTGGCCATTTCAACGTTGATATTGTTATTGAGGTGAAAAATATACCTGATGAGGGATCCATAGATACAAAAAATATCATAATGAGAGCAGGTGGTACCGCAAGAAACATATGTGCTGTTGCTGGTTCTCTTGGTGTTCCTGTGGAAATATTTTCTAAAATTGGAAAAAATTTTCCCAAAGAATATGTGAACGATCTGAAAAAAAGGAATGTAAACATTGAAAATTTAATAATTGATAAAAAATTCTCCTTTTCTCCTGTCTGTTACATAGTAAGTGATGGTACGAGGCAGATAGCATTCATGGATCAGGGACCGATGGAAAGAAACTATGATTTCAGGAATAAACCCAAAGGTGAGTGGATACATTTTTCCACTGGCAATCCAGATGAGTTGATTAAAATTAAAGAAAAGATTGATGGAAAGATTTCATTCGATCCAGGGCAGGAAATACATTATAGATATGATAGAGAAAAATTCATTGCCATGGCTGAAAATACTGAAATTTTATTTTTCAATGAAATTGAATACAAAAAAGCAAAATCCTTCACGAATGACCTTTTTTCATTAACAAAAAGGGTAATAGTTACGCTTGGAGAAAAGGGTTGCATGATCCTGGAAAAGAATAAAAAGGAAACAATTCCTGCCTTCAAGGTAAAAGCTAAAGAGTCAATTGGTGCGGGTGATGCATTCAGGGGGGGTTTTTATGCCGGTTTGTACAACAAATATTCAATAAAAAATTCATGCATCATGGGAAACTGGGCATCATCCATAGTTGTTTCAAAGGGGAATATACCAAAAAAATTTCCTGAAAATTTTTCAGAGATCATCAAGCAATGAATTTATCTTTTTCAAGTATTCATTGAAAATGCTTTCTAAATTCTCTCTATCTTTTGATTCAGCATAGATCCTTATTAATGGCTCGGTTCCTGATGGCCTTATCAAAATCCATGATTCACCCTCAATGATCTTTATACCATCCATATCAATGAAATTCTTTCCCTTCAATTCCCTTTTTAAATTTTCCATGATGTATGGGATCTTTTCCTTTTTTACGTTCACTGATGACTTTTTCTGGTAATATTCAGGCAAATCTTTAATGATTTCTGATAATGGCCTTTTATATTTTGCAACTATCTCAATTAACCTTGCAAGAGCCATTGCTCCATCCCTGCAGTACTGATGATCGGAAAATATGTAACCTCCATTGTCCTCACCGCCAAAAAGTGCACCTGTTTCTATCATCTTTCTTGCAACAATGGGTGCACCAACCCTTGTGTAAATAACCTTTGAACCGTACATTTTTGCTATTTCCTCAACAGCCATGGTTGCACTTACTGGTAAGACAATATAACCCTTTTTCTTTGAAACTATTTCTTTGGTGAACAAAGCAAGGATTTTATCACCATAGACAAAGGATCCATTCTCATCAACAAACGCAACCCTGTCCGCATCACCATCATGTGCAGCACCAAAACTGAAATTGTTTTTTGTTAAATATGAAAGATCCTTAAGGTTCTCTTCCTTAGGTTCTGGGTTGTGTGAAATGAAAAGACCATCCCTGTTACAGTTTATTGTTGTGTATTTTACACCAAGTATTTTTAATATTTCAGGTGATGTGAAAATTGATGATCCATTAGAACAATCAAGAACGATAGAGATCTTTGATTCCCTTATGATTTCTCTGTTCACCTTTTCAACAACGCTTTCAATGTAATTCATGTTTGCATCATTCACAATCATGTAATTTCCAAGTGATGCAAAATTTTCCTTTCTAAAATTTTCACTGTAGAAAATTTCCTCAATTTCATTCTCATCCCTTTCATCTATTTCAGTACCATCCTTTCCTATAACCTTTATACCATTGTATTCAGGAGGATTATGGGAAGCTGTTACCATGATACCAAACTTACCATGCATTTTTGAATATAACTGCAGTGCAGGTGTTGGAACAATACCAGCATCAAAAACATCATGGCCCTGGGATATTAAGGATGAAAAAATTGCAAATTTTACCATCTCCGATGATTTCCTTGTATCTGAGCCGATAAAAACCTTTTCATTTTTACCAAAATAAGATCCTATTGAAAGTGCGGAGCGTATTATGAAATTAATGTTCAGATCCTCATTCACC
>JAVRLK010000057.1:0-6789 GCA_031961545.1 Thermoplasmatota archaeon
CATATCATTATTTACCAGATTAATAATCCTTTCAATAATTTCCCTGTAGTTCCCAAGGTACATTTCAGGGTTTACTATTTCATCAAGCTCTTTTTCATTTAATTTTTCTGATACCACTGGGTCTGACAAAAATATTTTTTTGAAATCAAGGTTTTCTTTTTGTGCCTTTACAGCATATTTCCTGACAAGTTCATGTGCCTCCTGTCTTCCCATTCCTTTTTCAACAAGTTTCAATATTATCCTTTCATCCATTATAAAATATTTTGATTTTTCCAGGTTTCTTTTCATATTCTCTTCCTTAACTATAAGAGTTTTCAATATCCAATCCATTTTATTCAATATATCATCAACAATTATTGATGCATGAGGTATGGTGAACCTTTCATTTGCACTGTTTGTTAAATCCCTTTCATGCCATAATATGTTGTTCTCGAAGGAAGGCAAAATGAAACTTCTTACAAGCCTTGATAGGCTACAAACATTTTCAGAAACTATTGGATTCATTTTGTGAGCCATTGTGCTTGATCCTACCTGTTTCTCCTCCTCAAAGTATTCCTGTACCTCATCTATTTCAGGTCTCTGTAAATTTCTAATTTCCGTTCCCAATCTTTCAAGTGTGGTTGAAATGTTTGAAAGTATTGAAAGAAATTCCACGTACCTGTCCCTACCAACGATCTGTGTTGGACCCTCCTCCATACCAATTCCAAGGTATTCACCAACATATTTTTCTATTTCCAGTGCCCTCCCTTTAAATCCCGCACCTGTTCCTACAGCACCCATCATTTTACCCACAACAACCCTTTTTCTGGATTCCTTTATTCTCTGATAATGTCTGTGAAATTCTGCTAGATAAACAGCCATTTTCAATCCAAAAGTTATTGGTAATGCATGCTGTCCATGTGTCCTCCCAAGCATTATTGTATCCCTGTACTTAATTGCCATATTTTTTAAAGTTTCCATCAAATTCAAAATATCATTTTCGAGAAAATTGTAAAACTGATCAAGTTGAATTGCAGTAGCTGTATCAATTATATCGTTGGATGTTGCACCCATATGAACAAACTTTCCACTTTCACCTGCAAGTTCGCTTATGGCTTTAACAAGGGCCATAATATCATGTTTTATTTCAGCTTCAATTTCCTTTACCCTTTGAACCTTAACAATCTTACAGGCATTTTTAATGTTTTCAAAATCCCTTTCACCTATCCATCCAATTTTATATTCTGCATAGGAAAGTGCTTCCTCAACCTTTGCCATGGTTTTAATTTTATTTTCTTCTGTAAATATTGCTTTTATCTCATCCCTTCCATACCTGAACTCAAGGGGACATATCATAGCGCTTTGTAATGATCTTCCTTTTATAAAAACTTACTTCTCACCAACAAAAAACTTGAATCTGTTTTTATATTCAACAGTTTCATTGAACCTTTTCTTTACACATTCAAGAAAATCTGGAAAATACCTTTCAAATTCTCCATCGGGTAAAAGATGAAAGGTTGAAAGGTACTTTTTTCTAACATTCTCAATGAACCTATCCCTGCTTATTTTCATAACTGTTGAATATTCTTTTTCATCTATTTTATAATATTCCGGAAAAAAGGATCTTATTTCTTCATCACTCCTGAACCTTTCAAGATCTTTCTTTAAAAAACTTGGAAATATATCAAAGCACATTTCCTTTGAAAATTCTTCAATTCTTTTTCTTGTTGATGTTAAAACAATAATCCTTCCTGGTTTTTCAAGAACCCTATCAGCTTCCCTGAAGGATTTAAGAGGATTTTCAAGCTGATGGTATGAAAAGGCATAAAAAACATTCCTGAATGATTCTGAAGAAAAGGGTAAAAAATGGGCATCACCATTTATCCAGTTTACCCTTTTCTCTTTCTCATACGCTATTTTCAGCATACTCATTGAAATATCCAGACCATAAGGTATAATATCATTGAATTTTAGTAAAGGTATTGTATATCTTCCGGTTCCGCACCCTATTTCAAGCGTTTTTCCCGGTAACAAAAATTCATGTAATTTTTCAACCCAGAAAGAAACATCCTGCTTTCCCCTTGTTTCCTCGTAATCTTTTGCACTTTTTTCATAGATTTCCATAATCATAAATAATATTTTTTTGAATTAAATTTTTTTGAATTTTCAAAAAGTTTAATTCCCGGGTCTGTTTATCCCTTTAACATGTTTGAAGTTAGGTTTCATGGTAGAGGTGGACAGGGAGCGGTTACAGCTGCAAACATTCTTGCCAGTGCGGCCTTTAAAGAGGGAAACGACGTTCAGGCATTCCCATTTTTCGGTGTGGAAAGAAGGGGAGCACCAGTTGAAGCATACACAAGGATAGACAATAAAAAAATTGACATAAAGATGTACATTTACAACCCCGATGCCATTGTTGTCCTGGATACATCACTTATGGAAAAGGTAAATGTTCTTAATGGTCTGAAAAAGGGTGGTTATGTTATACTTAACACAAAGAAAAAACCCTCAGATTTTAACCTTGAAGGTTACAGGGTTGCAACTGTTGATGCAACTGAAATAGCTGTAAACCTTGGTCTTGGATCAAGATCATCACCAATAGTTAACACCGCGATACTTGGTGCATATTCTAAAGCTGTGGGAAATGTGAAAATAGAGAGCATACTTGAAGCAATAAAGGAAGAGGCACCTGCAAGGGGAGAGGATAATGCAAAGGCTGCCTATGAATCATATCAAAAAACTGTAATAGGATGGTGAAATTTATGAAAATTACAAGAGGAGTTGTAATAACGGAACCTGGAAGCACAAGTCTTGAAGAAACTGGATCATGGAGAACATACAGACCTGAAATAAGGTATGAAAAATGCATAAGGTGCATGATATGCTGGACATACTGTCCTGAACCTGCAATTGAGAAGAAGGATGGTGGAAATTACCCAACACCTAATCCAAAACTTATAAAAATGCCTGTGCCTGTGATAAACTACACGTACTGTAAAGGATGCGGAATATGCGTTAATGAATGCCCAACAAAGGCCATTGATTTTGTGAGGGAGGAGAAGTAAAATGCCAATGATGATGTTGAGAGGAAATGAAAGCACGGCATATGCTGCAAAGCTTGCAAGGGTACAGGTAATTCCTGCATATCCTATAACACCATCAACACTCTTTCCAGAGAAGGTTTCAGAACTTATTGCAAATGGAGAAATGGATGCTGAATTCCTTCCTGTTGAAAGTGAACATTCAGCTTTATCGGCAGCAATAGGAGCAGCGGCAACGGGAGCAAGGACAATGACTGCAACGGCAAGTCAGGGCCTTGCACTTATGCATGAAATGCTTTTTATAGCAAGCGGAATGCGCCTACCAATAGTTATGGCGATAGGAAACAGGGCATTGAGTGCACCCGTAAACATATGGGCTGACCAGCAGGATTCAATAGCTGAAAGGGATTCTGGCTGGTTGCACTTTTATGCAGAAACAAACCAGGAAGCGCTTGATCTAACATTGATAGCATTCAAGGTTGCGGAGGATGATAGGGTTCTTTTACCTGCTCTGATGGGCATGGATGCATTTGTATTAACACATACAATGGAACCTGTGAATGTTCCTGAACAGAAAGATGTTGATGAATTCCTTGGTGAAAAAAAGATTAACTATCCTGTCCTAGATCCTCAAAAACCTGCAACATTTGGTGCATTTGTTTTCCCCGAACACTATATGGAATTCAGGCTTTCGCAATTCGTTGCAATGGAACATGCAAAAAAGGTTATTGATGAGGTTTTTGATCAGTTCTATAAAAAATTCAAAAGAAAGTATGAGAAGGTTCAGGGATTCATGCATGAGGATGCTGATGTTCTCATAATCACCATGGGATCCATGACAGGAACAGCAAGGGAGACTGTTAGAAAGCTCAGGGAAAAGGGTGAAAAGGTTGGTCTTCTCAAAATTACCGTTTTCAGGCCCTTCCCAAAGGAGGAGATTGTTTCTTTAACAAAGAATGCAAAGATGCTCGCTGTGGTTGATAGAAACATTTCCGTGGGGTTCGCAGGTGCAATTTTCACTGAAATAGCGGCAACATTTGCAAATATAGATAAAAGACCTAAAATGATGAACTTCATACTTGGCCTTGGAGGAAGGGATATAAGGATTGAGGATTTCATTGAAATATATGAGAAGGCGAAAAGAGGAATAAATGAGAAATTCCAGGAAATTAACTGGATAAACGTTGATTTTGATGCTGTTAAAGAAGTGGAGGGATCACTATGAACTACGAGAACCAGGAATTTTTTGCTCCAGGTCACAGGGCATGTGCAGGCTGTGCCGCGCCAATAATTGTTAAATGGGTTTTAAAGATCGCTGGACCAAACACAATAGTTGTTAATGCCACAGGTTGCCTTGAAGTATTTTCAACACCATATCCCCATACAGCCTGGAGGGTCCCATGGATACATACCGCATTTGAAAATGCAGGTGCAACTGCAAGTGGTATAGATGCTGCCCTGAAGGCAATGAAAAAGAGGGAGAATGTTAATATCATTATTTTCGGTGGAGATGGTGGTACATCAGATATTGGATTGCAGAGTTTAAGCGGAATGGCAGAAAGAGGTCATGACATATTATACATAATGTACGATAATGAAGCATACATGAACACAGGTATACAGAGATCATCATCAACACCCCTGGGGGCATGGACAACAACATCCCAGGTTGGACCTGCTAAACCATTAGGTAAGGAAGAAAGGAAAAAACCCATCGCGGAAATTATGGCAGCACACAAAATACCCTATGTTGCAACAGCAAACCCTGCATTTATGCCAGATTTTAAGGCAAAGATTGAAAAGGCTCTGAAAATCAGGGGACCTAAATTCATACAGACAATATCAAGCTGCACAACAGGGTGGAGACACGATCCAAGCAAGACAATAGAAATAATGAGACTTGCCACCGAAACAGGAATCTTTCCTCTGTGGGAAGTTGAAAATGGTGATATAGCCAATCTTAGAATAACCTACATGCCAAAACAGAGGAAACCTGTTGAAGAATATTTGAAACCACAGGGAAGGTTCAGGCATCTATTTTCAGAGCCTGAAAAGATCAAGGAAATACAGAGAATGGTGGATGAATGGTGGGCAAAATACGAAAATAAAAATTAATTTTTTTATTTTTTATAACATTGGAATCAGTTTAACGTTTGGAAATCCCCTTTCCCTGTCCACCTCTATAATATAATAAATTGTTCTGGGCTTTATTCCATAAATCACTGGAACATTGTTTATTGTCTCTATTTTGAAATGGTAATCTGCCACGCTCCTTATTTTTTCCTTCAATGGATCATCGCTCTGTGATGTTATTATTGCAATATCCTTTGTACTTTTAACCGTTGTTACAGCATTCAGTATATCTTTTATTGTTAGATCATAGCCCCTAACAGCATCCAGAGTCTCAAGACTGTAAACATGCACAACAGCTTCGCTATCCACCGAAACATCCATCATTGCCTTAATTACGTTCTGCTGTACCTTCATTGGATCCTTTGACCCTGCCGCAACAATGTATGGATATTCGCTCTCCTCAGCCGTATAGTTCATGTACCTGAACCTTTTGAAGAAAATATCTTCAGGTATATATCTGCATAAATCCTCCTTCATTTTTATGGGATTTGCACCCGGAGGAGGTATGAAGATTATACCCATTCTGTTGTGCATAAAGTTTAGATACATCAGCCTTGTTATCAATGTGTAATCGTCCCTTGTAACATCCTTTCCAATATCAAGGAGAACAAAATATGAAGGTTCTATACCACCATCAAGTATTTCATCAAGATCCCTTATACCCGTACTGTAACGGTTTTCAGAATTTTTGATATGTTCAAAATTTCCGTGCATTTTCAAATCGTTTAAATTTGGATAGAAAGCATAGAATTTTCCATCCTTTAATGTGAACATGTAATTTGAGGAAAATATTTCAACTCCCCTTAACTTATTTAGATACATGTTTCTAATTCTTCTTCCATCCTGAATTTTATTGTCAAGGTATATTACACCATCCACAATATAATCCTCAGGTCCAGGTTCATTTTTTTCTGATACGAAAATTAATGATGCACCTGAACTCTCAGCAAGATCCTTGTGAAGAGCAAAGGTGAGAAGGTCAATTTCAATGTTATTTATGGATGAAATACCTTCAATGGAATCTATGACAGCAATAGTTTTGTTTGGAAGGTTCATTTCAACTTCACTGTATAACCTTCTTATTTCAGGCAATGAAAGATCCCTGAAGAATTTTGTAAGGTATTCCCAGGAAACCCTTGTTGGTGGTGCCCCAGTGATCTGATCGAGAACCTTTTTTGCCTTCTCCTTAACAGGTTTTTCTTCAACAACCTGCGGAAAAACCTGGCTTAAAAATTCCTTTGATGATATTATGAGCTTTAAATTCCTTTCCATGCTTCTTATCCATGGGAACTGCTGGTAAAGGCTTTCATCCCCAACCCTTGTTGAAATGTATGCTATTTTATACTTATCCTGCAATGAATCAAGAATCTGCAATGCAAGTGTTGTTTTTCCAGCACCAGCAGGTCCTTTAATTATTAGCGATGTACCTTCCTTCTTTGTTAAAAATTTCAATATTTCATATGGGTACCTGTAATTAATGTTTATGTGATTCATCGCTTTTGAATAACGTTTCAAGATTATAAATATTTTTCTTTATTATCAGATTCTCCGCATGTCTAATTTGATCTATCCATAAAATACAGTATTTTCTTTAAATTTTCAGTTTTTTAATTTATTTTTGATACAATATAATAAT
>JAVRLK010000058.1:0-6430 GCA_031961545.1 Thermoplasmatota archaeon
AAAAGAACATCTTGCATCATATGCAGGACTTGTACCAAGACAGGATCAATCTGGAGATAGGGACATAAGAGGACATATATCCAAACGTGGTCCATCTACGTTAAGATTTATTATGGTAAATGCTGCTCATATTGTAATAAAATATTCAAAGAGAATGAGAAACAAATATCTTTCTCTGGTAAGAAGAATAGGAAAGAACAGAGCAATAGTGGCCATAGCAAGGATTCTCCTTGAAAAAATATTCATAATGCTTAAAAAAGGAGAAGAATTCATAGACAACATTGATACATTAACAGAAAGGAAGATCAAAACAATGGAAGAAAAAGCAAAGGAAGCAAAGACAGCAGTAAGGAGCATAGATATTCAGAAGACCATAAAATTAATTAAGGGAAATGGGATATCTGATTCGACAAAAGAACTTTTTTCATAGGAGTTAACACACTATTATGATTGAAAAGATTTATATAAGCAATAAGCTATACCATTAATTATGAAATATAATGGAATTATAACACCATTTTTGACACCATTCAAAAAGGATGAAACTGTTGATTATGATGCAGTAAAAACAATGGTTGATTTTCTTAAAGATATTGGCGTATCCGGTATATTTCCATCAAGTTCCACAGGTCTTTTCCCCTTTCTTTCTCTTGAAGAAAGGAAAAAATTGCTTGAAAAGGTGAGAGAATATTCTTCAGTGAAGATCTTTGCGGGAATTGGTTCCGCCGATACAAAAAGTGCAATAGATCTTGCAAAACATGCAAAGGATGTGGGCGCGGACGCGGTTGTTTTAATGCCATCATATTATATAAAATCCGATCAGAAATGGATCATAAACCATTTTGAAGGTGTATTAAAGGCAGTTGACATTGATTTTATCATTTACAACATTCCACAGTTAACAAATTCCTATGTTGATATTGAAACAATAAAGTATCTAAAATCACAGTATTCACAAATATCTGGAATAAAGGACAGTTCGGGAGATATGAGATATTTCACAAAGTTGATGGAAATAAAGGATAAGAATTTCTCAGTTTTCCAGGGACAGGACGATCTTCTTCTAATTTCACTTGCCCTGGGTGCAGATGGTGGAGTTTGCGGAACATCCAATTTCTCGGATCTTATTGTTAAACTTTATAATGCATACCAGAGCGGTGATATTGAAAAGGCAAGATCCATTCAGATGGATGTTAACAATCTTTTCAACACTCTTTCTCTTACCAATTTCCCCTCCGGTTACTACCATGCACTTTACCATAAATTCAATATTTCAGGAGGATACAGGAAACCCATGGTTCCCCCCGATAAAAAAGTGGCAATGTTAATAGAAAAATATCTTTAAATTTTTATTATAATTTTTTCAATCTATACTCCTTGTACAACCTTGATGCAACCTTTTTCCCTCCTTTGTTAGATCATGAAATATTTCTGGTGGTTTATTTTCCCTGTTTTTCACCTTTATTTTTATCCACGGTTTTACAGATGATGTTTTTAAATTTTTTAATGATCCTTTATAAATTTCAATCAGTCACTTGTTTTCCAGTTTCTCACGGGCAACTTTTAATTCATTAATATCTTATTTTTTCTCATCCGCTTTCACCCATCAATCTATACACCATATATTTTGGGCTATCAGGATCATACTTGAATATATGAATCAATATTTTTTACATAAATCTGAATAGATTTCTTCATCCATAATTTATTCAAATCCAGACTCTCTCTGCATGTCTGACTTATGCCAGATAAACGTATATAGAGGGTAGTTATTTTTTAGTATATGAACCCAGAAAATAAACTCCCATCAATAAACAATGTTAAGGAACTTAAAAAATTTTTTCACAAATCTCTGGATTCTATATTTGAAGAAAATATAGAAATACAATATCAATACAATGCTAGAGAAATATCATTAGCTTTACAGAAGTCATGAAAAAAGTTCTTTTGTCTGCACTTGCATAACGTTGAAAGTGTAAGATTCGGAGTTTGGCAACCGTTGAATTACTTGACCTTCGAGGTCGTTAATTAGAATGGTTGTCTACGTTTCAACTTAATACCCTGAAACAAGAGTAATGGGAAGAGTCAACACACTATTCAAATATGAAAATTTTTAATTTTTTAAACTTTCTATCAAAAATTCCGAAATGTCAATAACAGTTCCATTTTTGGCTAAATTTGCATAACAAATAGGACAGGCTGTTATTATCTTTTTTGCACCCGTTTCCTTTAATTCTCCGTATCTTATCAATGATACCTTTTCGGCCATTTTCGGATAAAGCATTTCATCCGGTCCACCACAACAGAATGTATTTTTTCCGTTCCTATCAGGCATTTTAAGCTTTCCTATCTTTGACAGTAAAGTCTTCGAATAATCGTAATTCAATCTTCTTATAAAATGGCAGGGTTCATGGTATGTTAATTCTTCATCAATATTTTTAAATTCAAGATTCCTTAAAAGGTCAAGGTAATATATGATCTCAAAATCAAAATTTTTCACATACTTTGGATACTCATTCTTAAGTATATCATAGGTATGGGGGTCAATAACAATTATTCTTTTTATTTCATTTTTTTTGAAAATTTCAGTAACTTTTTTAGCATATTCTGAAAATTCTTCTAAATATCCAAAGTCAAATATCATTGTTCCAGGATAGGGTTCATCTTCGAAAAGATAATTAAATTTTACACCCGCTTCTTTTAGTAATTTATAAATGTTTCTTAGGTAAGATTCCATTTTTTCCATAAATTCTTCATCATAAAAGTACCTGAAAATCTTTATTAGGGATGGTTTTTTAGCTATTATTTTTGATCCCTGAAACATAAGATCCTCTTTATCTTTTAAAAATTCCACAAGCCTTTTACTATATGCCATCAGTTGGTACATATTTCCTGTGTAAAGTAACGTATCCGATTTTTCAAAATTCAAACCTTTTGCCCATTTGGAACATAAATCTCTAACACCAAGTGGATTCATGTATTTCATTGTAACATTAACGATCATTCTTGCCACAGGATTTTCTTGTACTGTTTCAGTAAATTCCTTCCTTGCAATTATAGTCTTCATTAAATCACTAACTTTTCCGGCATTTACACCGGCTGGGCATACCTGAAGACAAGCATAGCAACTTAAACAAGTGTAAAAATAGTCTTCAACATTGGTTCTAATTTTTCCATACTTTTTTATTTCCCCAACAGCAAGATTTGCAAGGTTGATTCTCCCCCTGGCACCAAAGGATGCCCTGTACCCTGAAGCAGGATACGTTGGGCAAACTGCTTCGCAGAAACCACAGTTTATGCATTTTGAATATTCACCTATTAATTCGTTAATTCCCTCAAACAAATAACTTCCCCCTGTTTAAAATATTGTTTGGGTCAAATTCTTTTTTAATCCTTTTCATTAATTCTAAAGTTATTAGACTATTTTTTTGTTTAAACTCTTCATAAAGTAATTCTTTTTTCTCAATGCCAATACCGTGTTCAGCAGAAATACTTCCTTGGTATTTAATTGCAATTTCCCCAGTTTCATACAAAAATTTGTAAGCTTTATTCATCTCATTTTCATCATTTGGATTGACATATATTGTCATATGAATGTTCCCATCACCAATATGTCCATACAAGGAAACCTTAAATTCGAATTGAGATATTTTTTCTTCTATTTCCTTTAAGGCATTAGGAACTTTAGAGGATGGCACAACAAGATCTCCAACAACAATGTACTGTTCAGGATTTTCCCTTTCACTTAGCTGACTTGAGTATAAACCTTTTCTAGCCAGATACATTTTTTCCATTTCAATAGGATCCGTTGTATAAAAAATTTGTATGGGATTAAAGCTCTTTACAATTTCCATTGCATCCTTTAGATCTTTTTCAAGGGATTCTTTCGGAGATGTTATATCAAACATTAGCAAATAATTAGCATTCTCCGGGAAATTTATCCCTTTGGCTTTTTTTACAGTTTCAAGAGCTATTCTATCCATAAACTCTGCTAAATATGGTGTTATTCCTTTCTCTTTTAAATAAGATATAGATTTTCCCACATTTTCTATGGATTCAAAGTATGCAAGAATCCTACCGGACTTATTTGGTTTTACTGCAATTTTTAAAGTTGCCTTTGTAACTACTCCCAATGTACCTTCACTGCCAACGATCAAAGCTGTAAGATCATAACCAAGACTTCTTTTTAGCACCTTTCCGCCAAACTGTGCAATTTCCCCAGTTGGTAAAACAACTTCAAGACCAAGAACCCATTCCTTTGTGGCACCATACATAACACCGGTTAATCCTCCTGCATTTGTATTTATTGTACCTCCAACTGTGGCAGCTAATGAACTTGCAGGATCAGGAGGATAAAAATACCCAAATTTTGACAAATAGTTGTTTAGTGCATCTAACCTAACCCCAGCTTCTGCAATTACATATCTATCTGAAAGATTTAGTTCCAGAATTTTATCAAACCTGCTCATACTTATAATTATCCCCTTTTCTACAGGAATAGGTGAACCTGTAAGTGAAGTTCCTCCTCCCCTAATATAAACAGGTATCTTATTTTTATTTGCAAATTTCAAAACTTGGGAAACTTCCTCTGAAGTTCCTGGTAATACTATTGCTATGGGTTCTGTTGATTTATATTTATAATAGGATGCATCCCTTAAATAAGGAATCTTATCGGCTATTTCTGTTAAAACATAGTCTTTACCCAAAATGTTTTTTAATTCATCAATAATCATTTTTCTCAATTTGTGTATCCATTTTTTTTATTTAAATCTTACTTTTCTTTAAGCTTTGTGTACTGTCCCGAAATCATTGACTATAAAAAGCCCATACCCAAATATGGGTCGTGTAAAATTGAACAAACGCAAGATCAACTATATCATTAGAGCGAAAAAAAACGACAGAGCTACAAGCAGATTGCAAGGGATCTGAAAATAAGCGTATCAACTGTGAAAAGAGTATGGATCGACTGGTTAAATTATGGAGAACCAATAGAAATCAAAAGGAGTGGTAGAAAAATGTTAAACATAGATGAGAATATTGAAAAAATAATACTTTCTGTTCATAATGAACAGAAAGTAGGAGCTGTCAGGCTTGAAAAGATAATTGAATCTGAATATGGTATTCATATTCCACATAATAGAATTCATAGAATTTTGTTGAAAAATAGAAAGGCCAGAGAGGAAATTAACAAGAAAAAGAGGAGAAAGAAATGGATAAGATATGAGAGAAAGCACAGTTTATCAATGATTCATCTTGGCTGGCACAGTGCAAATGGAAAGAACATATGTGTTGCACTTGATGACAGTTCAAGGATGATATTAGCAGGAGGAGAATTTGAAAAGGCAACTGAAGAAAACAGTATAATGGTTGTAAAGGAAGCAATTGATAAATATGGAAAGATAGGGGTTATAAGAGAAGTGTTAACAGATAGAGGATCACAGTTTTATGTAAACAAAAAGGATGAAAAGGGTGAAGGAGAGAATAAATTTGAGGAATTTCTAAAAGAGAATAACATAAAGCATATAGTATCAAGGGTGAATCATCCACAGACAAATGGAAAATTAGAAAAATGGTTTGATTTATATGATAAACATAGAAATCTAGAGTTTTGCGTTAATTTTATTTGAGTAGAAAATATAATTCAATAATATCACAAAAATTTAAAAATTTGTATGACATTTGTCTGTAATATGGATATCCCTGTATGCTCTATATTGGACATCATTAATGAACTAACAGATAATTACAGATCTTGCTTTGGTGAAGTAAGGCAGTTCAGACATTTTAAGGAAATCATTACTGCATTGAATATAACAAACAAGAGAAGTATTGCACATTTGAATTCTTTAATACTTGATCATGTGAATCAGTCAAACCTGAACAGGTTTCTTTCTTCTCGTATTGACACTGATCTTATGTTCACAAAGACTGTTGAACAGATCAATAACATTGAAGATAATGGAATTCTTGTCATTGATGATACAATTGTTGAGAAGAGTGGTAAAAATATAGAGGCTGCTGGATGGATATATGATCATTCATCTGGAAGAACTGTATGGGGAATACAATTCGTAACAACAATATTCTCTGGAAAATATGGAATATATCCAATATCAGTGCAGATATACCAGAGAAAAGAGAAGCTTGAAAAAGAAAACAAAGAAGATCAATACAAATCAAAGATAGATTTGCAGGAATATATTATTGAAAAGTGCATTTCATCTGGCCTGCACTTTTCAACAGTAATAGGTGATGCATGGTATTTTTCCAGAGATCTCATCACTTTTCTAAACAGAAACAAAATGAACTGGGTATTTCAGAGCAAAGGTAACAGGAGAATAAAGATCGAGGGGAGATGGACCACCCTCGATTCACTTTCTCCAAGTTACCTTGATTCTGAAACAATCAGAATATCAGGGAATGTGTATAC
>JAVRLK010000059.1:0-6377 GCA_031961545.1 Thermoplasmatota archaeon
CTTCCTCAACAATTTTCTTTATCTTTTTTATGTAAATACCCATGATCCTGTTTGCCATGGATCTCGTCAGATTTTCAATTGTCTCCCTATTTTTATTACCTATGATTTTCAGTGTTTCCTCCATTTCCTCATTCCTTATTTCATCTATCCTTCTGTATATTTTTGATATTAGATCCTCATTCTCCATGATTTTCAATTTTTTCTCTATTGAGTTTAAATTTTTCTCAACAATTTCTTCCGCCTTCTTCATTTCACTTTTCCTATAATTTAAGTTTCTTTTTGAATATTCTTTCAATTTATCAAGATCTATGTAATTTTTACAATTTATACATTTAACATTCCTAGGGTTTCCAAGATCTATAACGAAAGGTTTTTCACCAAAAATTTCCATTATTGGTGATTTTGATGAAACAGCTGAGATCAAAGCATCAAAATTTTCTGGATCCAGATCCCTTAGATTTAAAATTTCAACATGGTAATTTTTCCTTATGTTTTCAAGCTTCCTGTCATTCCTTCCAGATACAGTTATATTGAAGTTCAATTCCTGAAGATACTTTATCAATATTTTTGAAACATGACCTGTTCCAACTATGCATACATTCTTTATTCCATAATCCTTCCTTTTATCATCAAGTATTTTTATTGCAAGCTGTGGTATTGAGATTATGCCATTGGATATTTTTGTTCTATCCCTTACCTCCTTACCTGTGCTCAGGGCCTTCATGAATATGTAATGAAGGTACTTTCCACTCCTTCCATTTTTTATTGATGTTTCAATTGCATTCTTAACCTGTCCCTGTATCTGGTTCTCCCCAATTATCATAGATTCCATTCCCGATGTTACCCTGAGGAGGTGTTTTATTGAATCCATACCCTCAAGAAAATACCAGTTCTTTGATTTCAATTCATTTGCAATTTTTTCAATCAAAAATTTTGTATTTTCAATATTTTCCGTGACCATATAGATCTCAAATCTGTTGCATGTTCTCAATATAACATATTCATTCACATTTTTTTTCAGAATTTCATCTATTTTTTCATCATCAATACCTGTCCAGGTTTCAAGTTCCTTCATTCCCATATGTTTGAAATTTGCATGAAAACTCAATATTTTCATAGATCCCTTTCACTCTTAAAGAATTCCTCAAATGCATACAGGGTTTTTTCCATGTCATCCTTTGAATGTGAAAAACTAACAAAGTTTGTTTCAAACTGGCTTGGTGGAATGTATATTCCCCTATTGATCAAAAATTTGAACATTCTGAAATATTTCTCCCTATCCGATAACAGTGCCTGTGAATAATTCTCCACACCACCCTTTTTGAAAAATACCTGGAACATTGAACCATGCAAGTTAACTGTTATATTTTCATCCATTTCTCTAATTTTTTCAACAATTTTTTCAGTATAGTTTAAAATTTTTCCATAATCCATTTCCTTAAGTATACTTAATGTTTCATAACCTGCAACCATTGATATAGGATTTCCTGCAAATGTACCCGCATGGAAAACATTACCCTTTGGCCTTATTAAATCCATTATATCCTCCCTGCCACCGAATGCACCAATTGGGAATCCTCCTCCTATGATTTTTCCAAGTGTAACAAGATCACCCTCTATACCAAATTCTTTCTGTGATGAACCAAAACTGTTTCTGAAACCCGTTATCACTTCATCAACTATCAAGAGAGAATCATACTTTTCCGTTATTTCCCTTACTCCCTTTATGTAACCATCCTTTGGTGGGATGAGACCAACATTGCCCATGACAGGTTCTATTATCATTGCAGCTATTTCGTTCCTGTTTTCCCTCATTGTTTTTTCTAATGATTCAAGATCATTGAATTGAACAAGCAATGTGTTTTTTGCAGTTTCTTCAAGAATTCCCGGCATTGGTTCGTTTTTATCATTAACAAGGAATGAATCGTATGATCCATGGTAACCTCCATTTATCATTATTATTTTTTTCCTCTTTGTGAATGCCCTTGCAACCCTTACAGCATGCATTGTTGCCTCAACACCTGAATTTGTGAACCTTAACAGCTCAATGTTTGGTATCGCTTCTTTTATTATTGATCCAAGTTTTATTTCATTTTCTGTAGGTGCTCCAAAAAGCCATGAATCTTCAAGTGCATTTTTTACAGCATCCCTTACCCTTTCATTACCATGGCCAAGGATCATGGGTCCATAGGCAAGACAGTAATCTATGTATTCTTTACCATCAACATCATATATTTTTGATCCCTGCCCGGATCTTATGAAAATTGGATATGGAGCATAATACCTTACAGGTGAATTCACACCCATTGGAAACAGATTTTTTGAGATTGAAAACAAATATTCAGATTTCATGTTTTCCTACTAATAATGTTCTATATTTTAAATCTTCCAAGAGGCTATATCCTTTGCAAAGTATGTGATTATAAGGTCAGCACCTGCCCTCTTTATTGATGTTAACATTTCAATAACAACATTCTTTTCATCAATCCATCCGTTCATTGCCGCGGCCTTAACCATTGCATATTCTCCACTAACATTATATGCTGCAATGGGAACATCAAACCTTTCCCTTGCCATCTTTATTATATCAAGGTAAAAAATTGCTGGTTTTACCATGATTATGTCTGCACCTTCCTCTATGTCGAGTGCAATCTCCCTCATTGCCTCCCTGGAATTTGCATAGTTCATCTGGTATGTTTTTCTATCACCGAATGAAGGGGCCGATTCAGCAGCCTCCCTGAATGGCGAATAGAGTGATGATGAAAACTTTGCACTGTATGCCATGATGGGCAGATAATTGAAACCGTTATCATCAAGCGCATTCCTTATTGCCTGTACCTGACCGTCCATCATACCGCTCGGTGCAACCATATCCACACCTGCGTTGGCATAACTAACAGCAATCTTTTTGTAAAGTTCAAGCGTTTCATCGTTCAATATTTTTCCATTTTTTACAACACCACAGTGTCCATGGGACGTGTATTCGCATAAACATAGATCTGCAATGACAAAAAGATCCGTTTCCTTTTTCAGTTTCCTTATACTTTTCTGTATTATTCCATCATCATTGTAGGCTTGAGTACCAAATTCATCCTTCTCCCTTGGTATTCCAAAGAGAATAACGGATGAAATGCCCATTTCCTCAATTTTCAATGCTTCATTTGTTAATGTTTCAAGAGAGAACCTTTCAATGTTAGGCATTGATGGTATTGGAATATTTTTCCCAATGTTTTCATCAATGAATATGGGCTGTATAAGGTTCCTTAAATCTATCTTTGTTTCCGTTACCATCTCCCTCAGTATTCTATTCTCCCTCAACCTTCTCATCCTTGTTTTTGGGAACATTCGAACCACCTTCAATTAACATTCTTTTTATCCCTTCAATATTCTTATTTTTAACGTTTACCCAGAATTCATCATTGTTTAAAATTTCCATGAACAATCTTTTCCTTTTATTGTAATTTTTTATAACGTACCTGTATTTTTTTAGAATTGAATAACCTTTATAATGATCCTTTATGAACTCCCTGAACCTTTTTTTAAGAAAGACTGAAAATGTTGGCAGGGATCCATCAGAGGATATTGAAACAGTTATTTCTCTATATCTTGTGAATGCCGGGAAAATTACATCACTCTCTTTTTTATCAACCCTGTTGTAAATTATTCCATTTTTTTTACAAAAATTTTCAATAAGATCGTTTATTTTTTCATCATCAGTTGCTATAATAAACAATGATCTTTTTTCAACAAGATCCACAATATCATTTTCATTTGAAATTTTCCTTAAAATTTTCTTAATCTTTAATTTATCAAAATTTTTTATGAATTTTTCGGAAACAACAGTTACTTTTGCCCCGTTATCATGGAGCATTTTTGCCTTTCTGAACGCTACCCTTCCACCACCTATTATTTTAACATTGAAGTTGTTTAAGTTTAACATCAATGGAAAATATTTCAAGGTGCTCTACCCCTCTTGAATTTTTTTATTGTTGGTAAAAGCTCATACTCAGCATTGAATTTTTTTAAATCAGATAAAAATTTTTCAAATTCTTCCCTTTTTCTAAAATGCGTCATTGCAAAGAAATTGTAATTGAATTTACCATCAGGATACCTTTCATAACAGTGCGTAACATTCCTTGATTTTGAAAGGAAATTGCATATTTCTTCATTGTTTGATCTAATTGCCATAAGAACATTGATTTTGTATCCAATCTTTTCATAGTTAATTTCAGCCCTTATTTTTTCTATATCTTTACCAAGCATTCCATTAATGTTTTCTATCAATTCTTTTTTGTCAATGTTGAGTGATTCTGCCATATCACCGTAGGGATCCCTTGTAATCGGTAACCCTTTTACAAGCATCCTTTTAATTTCATTTATCATCTATATCAAACTCCAGATTAACCTTGAAAACCCTTTTTGTTGGCAGAACAACCATATCCTCAATCTTATCATTTTTTCTTATTGTGTTTAAAATTTCATTGAATTCTTCTTCACTTTTTGCTGATAATGTAAACCATATGTTATATTCATGTTCCCTGAGATCGTTGTGTGATATTTCATTAAAATTGTTAAGAAAATTCGCTACATTTTCAACATTTTCACTTTTTACCCTTATACCTATCAATGCATTGAAGCCACCTTTTTTTCTAATGAATTTGGGTGAAATTTTAATTATATAACCATCGCTGTAAAGATTTTCAATTCTCTTGAAGACATCATCCCCTTTCATACCAATTTTTTTACCTATTTCATCGTAGGGATCATCACAGACAGGAAAACCTTCCTGTATAATTTTCAATATTTTCCTGTCAATTTCATCCATTCTTCTCAACCCATTCCTCAGGTATGGGTGTTTTTATTTCATCTTCCGTTAGATAGCAATCAGGGTCCTCTGCCCATAAATCACCATTGATCCTCAGTGCTCTCAATCTAAAGCCACCGCATATGTCTTTGAAATTACACCTTGCACATTTTCCTTTAAGTTTTACGGTTTTATTTTTTCTTAGATCATTAACTATTTCGTTACCATCCTTCCATATTTCACTGAATTTCCTTTCCCTCACATTACCCATGTTAAGATCCCACCAGAACTGGTTCGGGTGAACATATCCCAGGGGATCAATGTTTCCGGCCTTTATACCGCTGTTGTCACCACCCCTTCTTTTCAGTAACCTGTATACTTCCCTTGCCCTCTTCTCATCCTCCTTTAAGGTCTTTAGAAAAGCGTAAACGCCGTCAACAGGATTGTCCACCGTCAGTATTTCCATCTCAATCTTTTCATCATGAACATAATATGTTTTTTCAATCAAAAAATCAAGCATTTCCCTTCTCTTTTTATTATCTATATCCTCAACGTTTGCACCCCTACCGGATGGGACAAGGTGGTAAACACAGAACCTGTCTATACCAATATCAAGGGAAAGATCGAAGAGCTTTGGTAGATCATCATAATTGTTCTTTGTAACCGTGAAACGAACACCGGACATTATGCCTACATTTTTTATGTTCTTCAAACCATTTATTGATCTATCGAATGCTCCCTTAACACCCCTCATAAAATCATGTTTTTCCCTCATACCATCAAGGCTTATACCAACGTACTTGAAACCTGAATCTTTTATCTTTCCTGCAACATTTTCATCAATAAGCGTACCGTTTGTTGAAAGCGTACTCCTGATCCCTTTTTCAGTTGCAATCTCTGATAATTCATAAATGTATGGATTAAGAAGGGGTTCACCACCTGAAAATATTATGACAGGTAATTTCATATTTGAAAGATCATCAATGACATCAATCATCTCCTCCCTTTTCAGTTCATTGGGATGGGGATGGGGTGTTGCTGATGCATAACAGTGAATGCATTTTAAATTGCATACAAAGGTTGTGTTCCAGAAAAGAACAGCGAGATCCCTTTTCACGTACCTTAAAATTGATGAATCCGTTTCCTCTTTGAAACGCTCGGAATCTATCATTTTTGAAACTGTGCCCGATTTGAAAAGTATCTGGTTTAGGGCGATCATAGTGCAATTTAAATGTATTCCTTATTTAACACTTTTGTTCACTTATATATTTTTAGCAATCTTTCTGGTTTTGTGTAATTGAAATAGATATCAAAGTAGTGTGTTAACTAACTATTTTATCCATGAGTAAAATATTTAAATCAAATATAAATGGAGGTGTTGGTGATGAAATATGCTTACAAAAAACACCTCCAGTTATAATAACGAAAAGAAATATAAAAGAGTTTGGTCAAAGTATAATAGTTCCCTGGTTAAAAGGATAGAAATTCTTTTGGACCTATCTTTTCTAGAAACATGGAAAAAGGATTTGGAAAGAGAAAATAATGGAAAGATAGGAAGGCCATATGAATATCC
>JAVRLK010000060.1:0-6346 GCA_031961545.1 Thermoplasmatota archaeon
TTTTGTGATTGTCTTAAAGTTTTATTTTTTCAATAAGGCCCATTAACTCTATGTCAGGCTATTAAATCACAGAGAAACATTCTTTCTAAAAATCTGGATGCCCAGATTTTGAACAACCAAACTCAGTCTCATACAATCGCATCGCTATTCAGATGAAAACAGAAGAGCTTTTTTATAATTTCTTTCTCCCAAACTAAATTAAAGAAAATGTTTTTAAACTAAAAAAAATTGTGAATGGTGATATGGATACCCCTCTGATGAAACAGTACTTCGAAATAAAAAACAAATATAGAGGCATGATTCTTTTCTACAGAGTTGGAGATTTTTATGAAACATTCGGGGAGGATGCAAAAATAGTTTCAAAGGAGTTGAACATTGTTTTAACTTCAAGGAACAGGGGTGAAAACGATATTCCAATGGCAGGAATACCTTACCATGCATTATATTCCTACGTTGGAAAGCTTGTTTCAAAAGGCTACAAGGTTGCGCTCTGTGAACAGGTGGAGGATCCAAAGCTTGCAAAGGGAATAGTGAAAAGGGAAGTTGTTAGAATTTTTACAGCCGGAACTGTTTTTGAGGATGAATTAATAACAACAGTTACAAACTATATTGTTAGCATTGCAGTTGATAAAAACATAGGTATTGTTCTTGCAGACATTTCCACAGGTGAATTAAAAGGTACAATTATTGAAAATTCAATCGAATCCATAATATCTGAAATTTATAGAATAAATCCAAAGGAAATAATTATTGTTAATAAAGACATTGATGAGATTGAAAAATTCGCTAAAGAAAAAAACGTACCAAAAAGTATAGTTTACAGCGATTTTGACATTGCTGAAAATGAAATAAAAAGGCATTTTAATATTATAGATCTCAAAAGCATTGGTATTGAAAATAAAAGGGAAATTGTTCTTGCCCTTGGTGCATTGATAGATTACCTTAAAAGTGTTGAAAAGGATTCATTAAAGGTATTGAAAGATTTCAAGATTTATGGTAAGAATGATTTTCTCATACTTGATGATACAACATTAAAGAACCTTGAGGTTTTTTCAGATATAAGGGGAAATGAAAGGAATTCACTGTTTGGTATACTCGATTCCTGTTCCACAAGGATGGGCTCAAGGGAACTTAAAAGATCACTGACATTTCCTTATATTGACATGGAAAAGATCAGGGATAGGCAGGATGCAATTGAAAAAATCATGGGTGATGCAATAACAAGGTTGAACATAATAGGTATCCTTAAAAAAATGCCTGACATTGAAAGAATATGGTCAAGGGTTCTTATGGAAAAGGCATCACCGCAGGATCTGATTTCATTGAAGAACGCATTAAAGTTGATCCCAGAAATAAAGGAAATGATGAATTTTGAATCAAATTTAATAAAAAAATTGAAGGAAAAAATGAATTTTGATGATGAAATAATCAACATTATTGAGAATGGTATTGATGAAAATTTTGAGGAGAGCGGTAAATTAATAAAAAAGGGTTTTGATAATGTGCTTGATGATTACAGAAAAACGCTTGATGAAAGTGAAAAGTTTATCATGGATCTTGAAAGGAAGGAAAGCATAAAAACAGGAATAAAAAATTTGAGGATAGGTTACAACGATGTCTTCGGTTATTATATTGAAATTCCAAAATCCCAGGCAACAAAGGTTCCTGAATATTTCGTAAGAAAACAGACATTAAAGAATGTTGAAAGGTTCACAACAAGGGATCTCCAGGAATTTGAGTACAGAATTATGGAGGCAAAGGAGAATTTTTCACAGAGGGAAAAAGAAATTTTTCAGAATATAATAAAGAATGTTATTGAAAGAGGAAATGGAATCAGGGATCTTATTTCATCAATAGGTGAACTTGATCTTTTAACGAATCTTGCCGAGATCGCCGTGAAAAGGAATTACACAAGACCCATTGTTGATGATTCACTTGTTATTGAAATAAAGGATGGAAGGCACCCTGTTCTTGATGTTATCATGGATGATTTCATTCCAAACGATACGGAAATGAATGAGAATTCAAGGTTTGTTATTTTAACAGGACCTAACATGGCAGGGAAAAGTACATACATGAGACAGATCGCATTGATCATAATAATGACACAGATGGGCAGTTTCGTTCCCGCATCACATGCAAGGATCGGAATAGTTGACAGGATTTATACCAGGGTTGGTGCATCTGATGATATACTCAGGGGGCAGAGTACATTCATGAACGAAATGGTTGAACTTGCAAATATTATAAATACTGCAAGTGAAAGGAGTTTTATAATTCTTGATGAAGTTGGCAGGGGAACAAGCACATTCGATGGTATGAGCATTGCCTGGGCTGCAGCTGAATACATAAATGAAAAAATAAGGGCAAGAACAATCTTTGCAACACATTATCACCAGTTGATTGAACTTGAAAAACATTACAGCGGAATAAAAAATTACCACATGCCTGTAAAGGAAACAGACCATGGACTTATTTTCACAAGGAAGGTTTTACCTGGTGGAATGGGTGAAAGCTACGGCATTGAGGTTGCATCCATGGCCGGTTTACCGGATTCATTGATAAAGAGGGCAAAGGAAATACTTGAAAAAATTGAAAAGGAGAATGTTCTTGAAATAAGGAAAAATAGAATAAGGCAGGCAACGTTGACGGATTCTATAATCTATGAGGAAATTAAAGATGTGGATCCTGATAAAATGGAAAGGGAGGATCTTGTCAATTTAATAAAAAATTTGAAAAAAATGTTTCAGGGATAGATCCATGTTCCATTTTTACCATCCATTGCATCTTTTAGGGCTTCAGGGCTTGTTATTAAAACATCCCTTCCACCCTCTTTAAGGAATTTCATTGCTGCCTGGATCTTTGGACCCATGCTTCCAGGTTTGAAATGCCCCTGTTTGTAATACTCTTCAATCTCCTTTAACTTTGCCTGATCTATACCCTTCTGGTTCTCCTTACCATAATTCAGATAAACCTTATCAACGGCTGTTAAAATTATCAACCTTTTTGCATTTATGTCCCTTGCAAGGGTGGCGGCACCCAGATCTTTATCTATAACACCCTCAACACCCTTAAGTATACCATCCTTTCTTATTACGGGTATGCCACCTCCACCCACGGATATAACAATAAAACCTTTTTCTAAAAGAGAAAGAATTGCATCCTTTTCAACAATTTTTAATGGTTCGGGTGATGGAACAACCCTTCTCCACCCTCTTCCTGAATCCTCAACCATGATCCATCCCTTTTCCCTTATAAGTTCCTGTGCCTGGAATCGTGTATAAAATGGGCCTATGGGTTTTGTTGGATTCTTGAATGCAGGATCCTTTTCACTCACCTCAACCCTTGTCAATACTGTAACAATATCCTTTTCAATTTTCTTTGATTTAAGAACGTTGTTGAATGATTGTTCAAGCATGTAACCTATCATGCCCTGGGATTCAGCTCCACATACATCAAGTGGCATGGGTGGAACAAGAGACTTTGCCTGCTCGTTCTGAAGAAGAATTGCTCCCACCTGTGGCCCATTCCCATGTGTCATGGCAACCTGGTAATTTTCAAAGATCCAGTATATGCTTTCAGCTGTTTCCCTTGCCCTTTTGAACTGTTCTTCTGCAGTGCCAACATCACCCTGTCTTAATAGAGCATTTCCGCCAACAGCTATAACTATCCTTTCCATAACATTCACCTGAACAAAAAGGTAAATAAAGAAAAAAATTTAATCTTTTACATATTTTTTACTACAAGTCTCATGTTGGCAGGCTTCTTTGTAACGTTCAGAACCTTCATGCCGTATATCTCTTCGATTCCTTTTTCAGCAGCCACGTCAACAAGCCTCTGTGATATTATTCCACCCGTAATTAAAACCTTTCCTGGACTGTTCATTGATGATAGTTTATCAACAAGTTCGTTTAGCTGTATTGTCTCTTTTACATTTCCTGATTCATCGAGTATATATGCCACCTTTTTCTCAAATGCATCCAGAACTAGGTCCTCAATTGTTCTCTCCTTTTCTTCCTGTTCCTCAACAACCGTATCAACTTGTTCGGTATTTACAAGTTCATTATTATTTTCCTGCACTTCCATTTTTTCTTCAGATTTCAACAATCTTTCAAGCTCCTCGTTCATGCCATGGGTTGCAAGATACTGTTCAACAGGCATTTTGTTCCTCAGTGCCTTTACGATCTGCTTGTATGTTAGTTCCTCAACCTCCCTGCCTGGAGGTGCCCTTGCAACAAAGTCTATTTCAGCAACCTGTAAAAGTTCCTTTAGTATGAGATCCCCGCCCCTGTCACCGTCAAGGAATGCCGTAACAACCCTTTCCTTTGTGAGATCAATTATTGTTTTCGGTATGTTTGTTCCCTCAACAGCAATTGCATTCTTTATTCCATATTTAAGTAAATTAAGTACATCAGATCTCCCTTCAACAACAATTATTGCATCGGATGTTGGAACGCTTGGACCTGCAGGTAATTTGTCTTCACCGTAACTTATTATTTCCTCCTTCTCTATTGTTTCCCTTACAACCTGTATTAGATCTTCACTGAGATTCTTTCCCTGTGCTATAAGGTTCTGTAAAAGTTCCTTTGCCCTCTCTATCACCTTCTGTCTCTTTGTTAACCTTATGTCCTCTATGGAAAGCACTTCAAAGCTTGCCTTGCATGGGCCAACACGCTCTATTGTTTCCAGCGAAGCTGCCAGAATTGCTGTTTCAACCTGGTCAAGGCTTGATGGTATGTACACTATACCCTCAGATTTTCCCTTTTTTGATTCTATTTCTACTTCAATCCTTCCTATCCTTCCGCTCTTCTGAAGATCCCTGAGGTCAAGTTCATCACCAAGTAAACCTTCAGTCTGACCGAATATTGCACCTACAACATCAGGTTTTTCAACAACACCATCGGCCGTTATTTTGGCCTTTATAAGATATTTGGCCATGTTTGGATCTATATTCATTGCCATCACCTTCTTTCATCTAGGAAAAAATAGTCATCTCCTCATCCATTACCTCGCATCTGTGCCCTATTGTGAATTAATGAGCTTGATATCATGATCATCATCAGGGATGACTACATTCCCTGATATCTCTTAATTTTAAATGGTTAATAAATCTTTTCATTCCTTTTGAGAAAATTTTTTAAAATAGATCACATTAACGATGAAAAGGTGAAAAATCAATGACATTCTGGCAGGGTAGATCCGTTAGGAAAATGACAGGCGGAAGGTACAGGCAGGCCAGGAAGAAAAGAAGGTATGAGCTTGGAAGCGATCCTGTCTTAACAAAGCTGGGTGAAACGAGAAAAAAGATTGAAAGAACGTATGGTGGTCACCAGAAAATAAAATTATTGAGTGCAGATGAAGTGAACGTTTACGATCCAAACACTAAAACTATGAAGAAGGTAAAAATTATAACTGTGAAGGAAAATTCAGCAAACCCACACTTTGTCCAGAGGAACATAATAAACAGGGGTGCTGTTGTTCAGACCGAGCTCGGTCTTGTTAAAATAACATCCAGACCAGGACAGGATGGCCTCCTTAACGGTGTTCTTATAGGGAAATGATAATCTATCCATCCTATTTTAATATTAAACTAACAAGGAGACAGGGAAGGGCCGTGAGTAAAAACCTTGCCTTTGTCCCTGATCCTGATAAAATTGAATATGTTTTGAAAAAATTGAATTTAAAATATGAAAGGCAGGAAAAGAAATACCCAAGAAGGTGGTGGGAGGATAAAGTTAGATTTTATATTGAAACAGACAGAAAAAAAAGTGAAATTTTAAAAGAAATTGCCAAAGAGTTTAAGAAAATTTAGAACCTTTTCTTGAATTCCCTTCTTCCACGGTTAAAATCTCTCCTGTTTGATCTAAACTCCCTTGGGTGTTCAGTTGCACTAACATCATTTTCAAGGTTAACATTCTCTATCTCTTCTTCAGCCTTCTTTATGGATCCATACTTGCCAACGTTCAGTCTCATATGTCCCCTTACAAGTGTTATGTAGCCGTTGTCTATGTAAATTGTATCGCCCTCGTTTATTCCATTCACCTGGTCGCCCCATAGCGTAAGGGTCACAAGTCCCGTATCATCTCCAAGAACTACCTCTGTCAGTTTCCTTGTTTCTCCATACCTTGTCTGTATTTCCTTTGTTTCTCCAACGCTTGTCACTTTCGCCAGAACATTCACCCTTCTAGAATCAGGGTTCAGGTCCTTTATTTTCGTTACGTTCTCCATACTTTCTTCCTTCCTTCTTTTCTAGAACGGCTTTTCCATTTTCCAAAAAGGAAAACAGTTCCGTTCAATTTACTTCAATACCAATTCATATTTAACCTTATCGGTATAAATTTTTTTT
>JAVRLK010000061.1:0-1183 GCA_031961545.1 Thermoplasmatota archaeon
GTATGCGATATGTTGTCTGGGTTCATATCACAAATATTTCTATTTTATTCCTTGTAATATTATATATTAGTGCAAATTAAGGGTCAATTTTTGATGTATATCTATATCCCCGAAATAAAAGTGGGGGGGATATAGATAACTCCCAAAAATTGTCGTTTAATTTGCACTAATATATAATTTGAAATGAATAAAATAGAAACATTTGTAATATGATCTCAGACAACATATCACATCCCAAAAATAGTGTGAAATCATTTTCTTATTAAAATATAAGTTTGTTTGTTTATCAAAATATAACAAAAAAATAAAAAAGAGAAAATTTATTTCTTCTCTTCAGGTTTCCATTCTTTTGGGCTTTTTGATTTTGGTTTTCTCATTCTTAATCCTACAAATGCACCTATTATCACTATTACTAATACAATTCCAATTATTATGAATAACATATAGTTCATAGGTGCCTGTGCTTTTATTGGTATTGTAGCAGTTGTACCACTAATAGATGTAGTACCTGTTAAGTTAGTACCCTGATATCCAGATGGAAAATGTATTCTATATGAATATGTTCCATTCGGTTCGTAAAATGTTATTGTGTTTGTTGTTGAACTCAGTGTTGTGTTAATGTATTGTCCATTAAATGTTGTTCCTGTAAGTGTAACTGACCATTCTGTTCCATTTGGAATTCCATTCTGCGTTATTGTTATTGGATATGTTATAATTGTCCATGTTATTTTTATACTAATTGTATTGCCAGAAACTATTATATTTCCTGAATAATTGCTGGCTTTGTATCCAGATATACCTAAAATTGTGGATGAATAAGTTCCATTTGGAACGTTAAATGTTATTGTATTTGTTGAAGAACTTAATGTTTTATTTATTGACTCTCCATTAAATGCTTTTCCATACAACATAATGCTCCAACTTGTTCCGGAGGATAATCCATTCTCAGTAAATGTTACATTGTAAGTTAAGACTGTGAAAGTTATCTGATTATTCACATTTTTCCCATTTACTAGGATTGTTCCAGTCGTAGGGCTAATAGAATAACCATTAATTGTTATAATTGTGAAAACATATGTGCCATTAGTCTCCTGAAACATTATTGTGGTAGAATTTGTGGATTTTGTAGTCCCATTCAATGTTACTGACCAAGTTGATCCTGATGGTAAACCATTTTCTGTAA
>JAVRLK010000061.1:1283-6230 GCA_031961545.1 Thermoplasmatota archaeon
ATGTTATATTATATGTAACTTCGTAGAATGTTACTGAAATCTGAATATTTGCACCATTTACTATGAATGTTCCTGATGATATTTTTGGTGCATATATCTTGTTATTTGTTGCAATACTGTATGAATATGTTCCATTTGGCTCTTTGAATATTATTGTTGAATTTGTTGATGAGAATGATTGTCCATTGCTTAAATTCACGTACCATATTGTTCCAGATGGTAAACCACTTTCTGTAAATGTTATATTATATGTAACTTCATAGAATGTTATTGATATTTCAACATTAGCTCCATTAACAGTAAATTTCTCCGATGATACCATTGGAGCATATATCTTGTTGACAGTTGCTATAGTATATGAGTAAGTTCCATTTGGTTCTTTGAATATTATTGTTGAGTTTGTTGATAAGAATGATTGTCCATTGCTCAAATTCACATACCACTTCGTTCCAGATGGTAAACCATTTTCTGTAAATGTTATATTATATGTAACTTCGTAGAATGTTACTGAAATCTGAATATTTGCACCATTTACTATGAATGTTCCTGATGATATTTTTGGTGCATATATCTTGTTATTTGTTGCAATACTGTATGAATAAACACCATTTGGTTCATAAATTATAATTGTATCACTAGAAGAAGAAAATGATTGTCCGTTACTTAAATTAACATACCATTTTGTTCCAAAAGGTATTCCATTTTCAGTGAATTTGACAGGATAAGTAATTTGAATCAATGTTAAAATATTTGAATAAAAATCTGTCACATATAGAATTCCCCCAGTAGAATTATAGGCAATACCAGCCGGACCATCTCCTGCTAAAAAGTTACCAATTATATTGTTAGTAGCTCCACTTATTTCAGTAATATTATCAGATACCCAATTTGAAACAAAAATATTTCCTAAGTTATCGTTTACTAACCATGATGGGCCTAATCCCACATTAATTTGTTTGGTTAAAATGAATCCATTTATTATGGATAAATATCCAGGGGATGATAGCCAGTTTAACCCTATTGCATTTCTATTCTCCACATAACCCGTAACATAAACATTGTTGTTTATGGGATTGAAGAGAATATATGTTGGGAAGTAATTTAAGACAATTGTTGCTAAAATAGAGCCTGTTTGAGGATTTATTACTGATACATTTCCTGTGTTTAAATTTTGAGATGAAGTTACGTATAAATATCCATTTTGATAGTTATATGCGATATTTAAGGGATAAAAACTCAGCGGTATTGTTTTTATGATTTGGTAGTTATAAGCATTTATTACTGTAATGTTATAAATTCCAGTTGCATAAATATAGGTACTACTTGAATCTATGGCAAGATCCGAGAAATAATAACCATTAAGTATTAAAGTTGCAGAATTTGTAACAGTGTTAATCACATCTAGACCAGAACTGGTTAACAAATAGATCAAATTAGTGGCTGGATCATAAACCATTTTTCTAGGATATGAATTAGTTGGAATAATAGAGATTAAATTTGTACCTTTAAAAACATACACATCACTTTCGTTATAATTACTTACATAAACATACCCATTTGTTGGGTCGTAAATTACATCCCAGGGCATTGAACCAACAGAAATTGATGGATATTTAGATGGTAAAAATGTTATATATTGAACTGTATTTTGTGTTATATTTCCTTCATTACCTGAAATCGATGGAACAAAAGAATTTGTAGATGCAGAAACATAATAATAATATGTTCCAGCAGAAACGTTAAATATTATCTTATCGGTAGAAGAATACTGTGTGAATGATCCATTCAATGTTACTGACCATACTGTTCCGGGTGGAAGACCATTTTCAATAAAGGTAAGAGTAAATGTTTGGGATGTTATCATGGTAAACGTTACTGAAATGAAAATTTTCTGTCCATTAACTGTTATATTTCCGGTAGAAGGATTAGGAGAATAACTCCCACTATTCTGAATATAATATGAATATGTCCCATTAGGTTCTGCAAATTCAATAATATTTCCTGTTGTTGTTATTGTAAGGCCATTCAAATTTACAGACCATTGATATCCCTGTGGTAATCCGTTTTCGTAAAAGCTTACTAAATATAGTGATAAGATAAAAGTAGTACCTGCACTTATGTAGATATTGGAATTATAAATAAGGGTTCCTGAATTATTGTATAGATAAATGGTGTAATATCCATTTGATGGACTAGGTGCTAAAGTTAAAATTAGTTTTCCATTATTAAACGTATAGAGTGTGTTATTTAAATAAAATGAACCTGATTGAATTGGGAAATTGATTTGAAAGACACTCATAAAGTTACTATTCCAAATCTGTTGTAATGAACCTGAACCTGCTGTTATCTGAACAAATGCAGTACCATTTTGAGGATAATAATATCCGTTTGCTATAACGTTACTAATACCTTCAGCTGTATGAGAGCCAAAATTATATGCATTTTCTATTTCTTGATAGTTATATCCGTTATAATACAAAAGTTCCATATTAACTTGACCATATTCCATGTATGTTTGGTAACCACTGTAAGGTCCACCCATTATTAGTTCTGCATCAAAAAAGTTTCCATCAGGTTCGTAATTGTACCCATCAACATAAAATACAGGATATGTTGTCAAAGAAGTTGCCCAAGGAAAAGTTACTACATCATAAGTGACCCATCCATATCCATCATTGTATTCAAATAAGACTTCAGGTGTTCCTGAAGAACTAACAAGAGAATTTACCATAAATTCAATGTTTGCAGGCAATGTCAAATTAATGTCATTTCCAGGTGATGAAGGAGACGCCCCACAAAAATAAAATCCTTGGGAATAAACAACAACACCAAGGCCGTTTACTGATGAATTATAAATTTCAGAACCATAGGAAGAATCATTCCAGATATTATCGATGAATGAAATATAATGAGTGTTTGTTTCATAATGAGCAACATCCTGTATCCAATAAGCATATTCGGTATTTCCATTATAAAAGTAAAGATTCACATTCAATTGAAAGCTCATATCATATGGATCTCCTGTAATACTTGCATTATAAGTCAAAAGAGAATCTATTGTGACTACTCCTTCAAAAGATGTTGTTGTATAGGAATATGGTTGGTTGTTAGGACCTAAACCATAGTCTGCTATTCCCATTGGTGCTGGTTCACTAGAATAAAATAAATAGGGGTTTATTTGATTTGGATTTATTTTTCCCAATGGAACCTTGGAAGGTATAGAGCTAGAAACTAAATGTTTTCCAGAATTTAATTGATTTATTTTGTTTGCAGAAAAACCAAATCCTAAAATTGTAAAGGCACTGAAAATCAATGTTAATATTATCAAAATGGATAAAAACTTAGTTGTTATCTGTTTTATATTTGATTTAAAAAATTGGCCAGGCACATTCACTCACCTCAAAAACTAGATATTAAAAATCCAATATTTATAGTTTTTCAAAATTACAGATTTTCTGCATGTCTAATTTGATCTATCCATAAAAATACAGTATTTTTTTCCAAAATTTTCATTTTTTAATTTATTTTTGATACAATATAATAATAACTATTTATATATTGATTAGTATTTTTGATGAAATATGTACTATTTCACCTCCTATATGTTCATAACTTTGCTATAGTTTTCTGATACAGCTTAAGAGGTTTGCCTTCCTTAATCTTCTTTTGCTGGTACCATAAAGTTGATTTGTTGATTTTTTTCTTTTTTCTTTCTTCAGGTGTTATGGAAATTACCTTTTCTCTTATTTCATTGTCATCATTTCTGGTTATTTTTATTTCTGGAATATAAAATTCCAGATCTTTTTTATTGTTAGAAAGATACTTTGCAAATTCCTTGATGTTTTCAAGCATTATGATGTCAAGAGCATACTGCTTATTTTTGAAAATATATCTTTGATTGAAATTGTTTTTAATTGCTTCAATCAATTTTCTAGATGTTTCAGGCTTTAACCTGATATGGTAGTTTTCAGTTGTTATAAAATCCGATTTCTTTAATCCTTTCTCAAGCAATTGAATAACAGAATAGTCAATTACATATCTAAACAATTCCTGAATATCATAAACCAAAGGATTTTTTGAAGGTGCAATTTCATGAAGAAAGCCAATTGAAGGATCAAGCCCTATTTTGTTTATGTTGTTTCTAACCATTCCTTCAAGAATACCATAACCATAATTCAATAATGCATTTATGGGATCGGATGCATTCATATTCCAGGAATAAGAAAGATTTTTTCTTGAATGAAAATTAAAATCCGGTGCCAGTTTATTGAAAACCTTACCCAGTTCATTCCAATAGATTGTTGCAATCCTTCCCTCGTACATCAATAAACCGGATAGATTGGCTTTTAAATTATCCTCTAATAATTCAGCTCTATCTTTATCTTGAGGTTCTTTTTTCATTACATTGTTGTTATAGGTTTTAAATTCCTCAGAAAAATTGTTTTCAATGCCTTTAAAATCTATTTCCATGTAAAACTTTGATAGATTTTTAAGCAGGTTTAATGAATTTTTAACTTTTTCCATAACTATTTTTTCAGCAATATTGATCCTTTCTTTTCCATCCAAATATTTCTCAAACTGTTTTATTCTCAACTGACCATTATTTTCATTTTTTGGAGAAATTAGTGATAAAAGATTGCCATTCCAGTTCATCAAAAGTATAGGAACATCATGCTTTGCTAACCATCTTAATGCTTCAAAAGTTATTGCTCCATAATGCCCATCTATTATTATTGAATCATAGGGTATTCTATGAGGCTCAAATTTTATAGTTTCATCTTTGTCTTTTATTGTTAAACAAGCTTTTTCCACTTCCATACTAATTCCATATCCTGATAATACTAGAGGGTTCATTTTTTCACCTTTGGCATTAGAATATCATTCAAAACCTTCTTGGAATATTCATTTTCAATTATTTTTCCATTTAAGGCATCAATAATAAAATAT
>JAVRLK010000062.1:0-6157 GCA_031961545.1 Thermoplasmatota archaeon
AAATAACAATCAGGGATTTGGCATACAAAATAAAGGATCTTACAAAGAGTTCATCAAAAATAGTTTATCTTGAAAAGAGACCCGATGATCCAAGAAGAAGGGCTGCGGATATAACAAAAGCAAGGAGATTATTAAACTGGGAACCAAAGGTATCACTTGATGAAGGATTGATAAAAACGATAGAATGGATCAGAGGGAGAATATGAAAATAGGGGTTGTAGGTCTTGGTTATGTTGGTCTTGTTACAGCAGGGGTTCTTTCATTTCAGGGTTATGATGTTATAGGCATGGACATTGATGAAAATAAAATAAAGATGCTGAAGAACAAAAAATTACCAATATATGAACCAGGTCTTTCTGAAATAATATTTTCAGAAAGGTCAAAAATAGATTTTACTGATTCCTATGAAGATTTAAAGGATAGGGAAATAATTTTCATTGCTGTACCAACACCTACTGTAAACAATAAAATTGATCTTAGCTATGTCATAAATGCATCAAAATCAATAGCATCTGTTAATAAAAATTGTACAATAGTTATAAGAAGTACCGTGGTTCCCGGAACAGCAAAGAAAATTATGGAATTAACAGGTCTAAACGTAGTATCAAATCCTGAATTTATGAGGGAAGGTAATGCAGTTAACGATACATTACATCCAGATAGGATTGTAGTTGGTGGAAAAAATGCTGAAATTGTTGCCAATATATGGCAATTCACAAATTCTCCAACAATAATAACAACAAATGAAAATGCCGAACTGATAAAATATGCAAGCAATTCATTCCTGGCAACGAAAATTTCATTCATAAATGAATTTGCAAATTTGTGTGAAAAAATTCCTGGGTGTGATATTGAAATAGTTGCGAAGGGTATGGGTCTTGACACAAGGATAGGTGAGAAATTCCTTAAGGCAGGTCTGGGATTTGGTGGATCGTGTTTTCCAAAAGATACAAAAGCTATTGCCAGTTTCGCTGAATCTTTGGGAGTGGAATTGAAAATTGTGAAAGATGCCATAAAGGTAAACGATGAAAGAATTCAGCATGCGATGGAAATGATAAAAGAGAATGCAGTAAACAAGGATATATGTGTTCTTGGGGTTGCTTTTAAAGAAAATACGGATGACATAAGGGAATCCAGAGCATTACTTTTAATAAAAGAGCTTATTAAAAATGGTTATAATGTTTCATATTACGATCCCGTTGTAAAAGAAAAGATAGAAAATGCTTATAAATGTAATACAGCTGAGGAATGCATTGAAAAAAATGAAAATATAGTAATTGCAACTGAATGGCCTATATTTAAGGAATATGAGAAAATGGTTGAAAACAAAATTGTAATTGATTTAAGACGTATTATGGATCCAGAAAAAATAAAGAATTACAGGGGTGTTGGACTTGGTCCAAAAAGTTAAAAAGGCTGTTATACCAGCAGCGGGGGTAGGAAAAAGATTCTATCCTTTAACAAGGGCACAGCCAAAGGAGATGCTTCCGATAGTTGACAAGCCTGTAATACATTATGTTGTTGAGGAGGCTGTTTCTGCCGGTATTGATGATATTCTCATAATTACCGGTTATGGGAAAGATGCAATAATAGATTACTTTGATCATAATACTCTTGATGATGAAATTCATGGATATGGAATAGAGAATTTTCCAAACATATATTTTGTAAGGCAGAAGAGACCATTAGGGCTTGGTGATGCTTTGAAATATGCTAAAGGGTTTACAGGGGATGAACCCTTTCTCGTTCTTTTGGGGGATACAATTTATGAAACGAAAAGTGAAAAATCTGCTTCAAGACAACTTGTTGAAAAATTTGAAATGATACAAAAACCATTGATAATGGTGGAAGAGGTTGAAAAAGAAAAAGTAAAGGATTACGGGATAATAGGTATTGAGAAAGAAATCAATGGTTATTATAAAATAAATAAAGTTATAGAAAAGCCCGAACCTGAAAATGCTCCTAGCAATCTAGGCATAACAGGTCTTTACATTTTCAATCCAGATATTTTCGAATATCTTGAAAAAATAAAGCCTGGAAAAAATAATGAATATCAGTTATCGGATGCTCTGGATCTGCTTGCAAAAGAAAAAGATCTTTATGGAACGAAAATTGATGCGATCAGGTATGATGTAGGAACGAAAGAACTATGGATAAATACATTCATAAGATTTGCAAAAAAGGATAAAAGGTTTAATTTAAGGATTTAAAATAAAATATTTTTAAAAATTTTTAATCTCCTCCAGAATTTCTTCTCTAATTTTGTATTTTTTCATTTTAAATAAATCTCTCATTATTTTTGGATGATCATCAATATCTACTTTCACAGGATAAAATTTTGGTCCCCACCTTTTTGAAAGTATCATCTCTTGCAAAAGATTTGCACTTAATTCAAACACTTTTTTTATATCAGATTCTTCCATTTCCTTGTCTGCAATCATAGGTTCAATTTTTTGAATAATATTTTCAAATGCCTGATGATCTTCTTTTCTATCCAAATTCATTTCATGGTGTTTTTTTAGTTTCTGCAAAAGTCCAGAAGGAGTTACTGCATAGTATCTGAATATAGGTTTTGGTAGTACAACTATTTTGCTGTATGGGGTACTATTTACTGCAAAAGAATATATGTAACCCCTACCAAGATTTAGCAATATATTTTTGGGGGATCTGAAAATATCTTTTAGAATTAAAGTTTTAAGATCTTTTATTTCAATTCCAGAAGTCCATGCATCGCCCACAGGTCCAATAAAATCCAGGTTTTTATGCAATCTTACTCTATACTCACCTGTAAAAGGGATCTCCCTTAAAAATTGCATATATGGAAGTGAAAAGGTTTGATACTGTGGAAAGATCTCTGGAAGTGATCCCAGAAGTTTGTAAGTATCCTCATGAAGAATTTCATTTGCTTGAAATTGGAAAACATATTGACAATCACATTTTTTTCTAGCCAATTTTGATGCATACAAAATCTTCTCGCCCATTGTTTTTCCTATCCATTCAGCCTGGTACAAATAAATTTTTTTATTTTTAGAAGAAATTGTTTTTAGAATTTCAAACGTACCGTCTTCAGAATAATCGTCAAGAATAACCATTTTTTCACATATTGGAAGTGTGGAATAAATTGCTTCCAAAAAAGGGTATTCCTGTGATAATACATCTTTTGTAACAAGGTAACAGCATAGTTCTTTATTCATAAATTAGAAAAAAAACAAGCATATATCAAAATTTTGATTAATTGGAAAAATTTGCTTTTTAATATAATTTTTTATATAATATATTATTCAAATGAATTGTAAATATTAATAATTTCATTAATTTCTTTATCAATGCTATAATTTAAAGTAAAATTTTTAAGCGCTACTGGATCTTTTTTATTTTTTAATGCTAATTTTATTGTATCCATTACATTTTCATCTTTAGTATAAAATGCTTGATCCTTGTATACTTCCCTGAAAACAGGAATATCGCTGACAACAACATTGGTTCCGCATGCCATGGCTTCAAGAGGAGGATATCCAAAACCTTCATCAATTGACAGATAGACAAATATATCGGCATTTGAATAATATTCTCTTAATTTTTCAATACTAACAGGCCCAAGTATTTTAATGTTATCTGTTTTGGTAGCCATATTTTTTAGTATGTTATACCTTTCGGTCCATCCATTCACAGGTCCTATATGATATAGGGTAAAATCCTTTTCCTGAGAGATTGCTTGATAAAGGATATCAAGTTTTTTTCTTGGATTGAAATCACTTACAGTCAGCACATGAATCTTATTGTCATCGGGGTATGGATTTTCTTTCACCCTATAAAATATGTCATGTTCAATGGAATGGTATAAAACTTTAATTTTTTCATCCTCTACGCCTAAAAATTCCTTTATTTTTTCTTTGCCATAGTTTGTAGAAGCTAATAATAACTTCCAATTTTTTGCATATTTGTATGCGCTGAACCATGTATATTTATCAATAAAATTTTTTATATAAATATTTTTGTATTGAAACGGCATGAGGTCGTGGATTGTAACGATGTCTGTATTCTTGTCGGCAACTCTAGGGTATAAAGCATGAGTTAGATCTTTTATTTTTCTTCTGGTAGCCTTCTTTAAATTTTGTAAAATAATTCCGCCGAAAGATCTACCTAAGATTTTTATTTCAGCTTTTTTAATTGGCAATTCTTCGAAAATAAAACCTTTAGATCTAAGTCCTTTAAGTATTCTTCTAGTATATGTACTTATACCGCCTACCTCATTGTTAAGTGGATAAATTATCGTGACCATGAGCCAAGTTATTAAGAAACAATAAATAATATTTTCTATGATTTTCAAATAAATTTTAATTTTATCAGCTTACGAATATTTAATAATATTTTTATTATAATTGGCTGTGTTTATAGTGTTTACCATAATATTTGCAAATTATTTAGAAGTTTGCTTATATTCGTAGTATGCTTTAATCATTTCATCATACAACTTCTTAACAACAATTTTCCAATCATAATATTCCTTCGCTATGTTATGCAATAACTCTTTTTTGGATCTTATAGTTTCAATATTATTTATTGCATATTTTATTCCATCAGAAAAACATTTTTTATCATTGGAACAAAAATAAAAAGCATTAGCTTTTTCAAATTCTGGAAAAATTCCTTTGAAAAGATCTGTTGTTATTACAAATAAACCTGACGAGAGAGCCTCTAACACTACTAAACCAAAGGTATCACAAGAAGAAGGATAAATAAACACATCACTTTTTCCATATATTTCATACAATTGATTTTCTGGAACTATACCTAAATAATTTATGTTCTTTATTCCTGAAATTCTTTTTTGCATTTCCTCGATTGCACTTCCAGATCTAACAATATTTAATTCAACATTTTCAAGATCTTTAAAATCCATCCAAACATCTATTAATCTAAAAATTCCCTTACATTCTTCTATTTGTGCAACAAATAAAAAAATTATTTTTTGATTATTATGAATGATGGGTCTAAAATTATCAGATTCTACACCATTTGGTAAAGAAATGACTTTTTTATTGGGAAATAGTTCTTTTAACTTTTCCGTATAAATAGGAAAAGAGTGATAAATTTTAATTTTATTTCTAAATATTATTTCTGTGATTCTTGAAATAATTTTTGATGTGAATTTATTTGGAGGAGCCCAAGTATGAAGCGATCCTATCAAAAAAACATTCCTTTTAAAGAAAAAAGCAAAATCGTTTTTAAAAAGGTAAATAATGAACGAGTCGTATTTTTTATTTAAATTTCTATAAAATATATGTTTAGATAAAAATAAAGAAGGATAATAAATTAAATATTTTAAAAAATTAGGTAATTTCAATATAATTCTTAAAATTTTTAAATCTATAGGACTTATATATATAATTTTAATTGTTTTGTATAGGTCATTAAGATCTTGTTCTTTTACTCTAATTATAGATTTTTCTAAAATAGGGGTTTGAAATAGGTATATATTTTTTATATTTTCAAGCTTATATTTTAAGTAATGAATTAAAGTTTTTTCAGTTCCTGCACCTATGCTTAAATTGGAGTTTAAAACGAAGCCAATAGAAGGAGATAAATTATCCGGAGTATTTTCATTTTTCATTTTTACTATATTAATTTTTAATAATTAAAAGTTTTCTCTAGTTTGTAGTTTTAGGAGGATAGCAATAAGAAGTTTATGTTAGCAAATGAAACCTATTGAAAGATTGATGACTTTTTTAGGAGTAATTATCAATAGAAGGAATACTTATTTTATACAAAATTGAATTGCTATCTGTGAGAAAACAGGAAAAGGATGAAAAGGCATTTGCCTGAAGAATACAATAGAAGGCCGATGGTGGAGAAAGTACATTCTGTAATAAAGAGAAAAAGCGGATCATGTGTGAGATCAAGAATTCCTGAATTATTTGAGAATAAAAATGCAATAAATGATAGCATACAATATTAGGATGATAGTATTCCTAAATCTTTCTGGATTTATTTTTATTGTAGAGGTTTTCTACAGCAGACTCTCCGCATGTCTGACTTATGTCAGATAAACCTATATAGAGGGGAGTTATTTTTTAGTTTATGAACAACGAAAAAGAACTCCCCTCAATAAACAATGTTAAGGAACTTAAAAAATTTTTCCACGCATCTCTGGATT
>JAVRLK010000063.1:0-6152 GCA_031961545.1 Thermoplasmatota archaeon
TTCTTAAACATTTCCCTTACGATGAAACAAAAAAATACTTTGAAAATGTATCGGAACAGGTTTCAGAAGGTGAGATGGATCTTGCTTTTCTCAATTTAAATACAATAAGGGAAAATGTTGAAAGACATATACTTGAAACATCATTCTCAGAGTTCAGAGAATTAAGGGAAAGGGCTTTTGAAATGGCAAAAATAACAGGCTATGAAAATATAAAAAAGTTTGAAATAGGTGAGGGAAACATAGGTGCCCTTGAACCTGTTTACCTTGAACTTATGAAAGCAATAAAAGAAATGAGGATTATGGTTTTCCTAAAACTTTTGGATATTAAAAGAAAAATAGATGAATTTAAGATAAAGGTCCTTGAGGAAGATTATTCAAAAGCTATGGAGAGTTATAGAAAAGGTGATATTAAAAAATCCTTTGATACAATAAAAGAGATTGAAAATAAGATTGAAAACATAAAAGGGGAATACGGTGAACTTTTAAAAAGGATAGATGAAATGAAAAAAAGCATAACATACTTTGAAAATTTAAGAATAGATCTACCTGAAAGTAAAAATATAATTGATAACATCAACAATTTAATATTACAGGGCAGAATGGATGATGCCAACGATTATTACAGGGAAAACTACCTGAAGGTAAAGGCTGAAATTTATTCAAAGGTTGGTCAGTTCATAGATTCGGTTGAAAAGGAAGTGATGGCGCAGAAAGGAAAGAGGGATACGCTTGTTGCAGAGGGCCTTGTAACAAGTGCAAGGAGGGTTTTAAAGCTTGATAATGCTGTGGAAGCAACAAAGTATGCTTTTCAGGCCCTGCAGGAAATTGAATCATATAATTTGTTGAAATCCATTGTAGATTCACTTGTTGTAAAGGTAAAGGAAATAATAACCAATGTTGGTACAGTTGACCAGAATTTGATAAGAACATTTGAAAACATACAGAGGAACATTTTGCAGAAAAAATATGCTCAGGAGATCATGGATCTTAACAATATCATAGAGAAATATGGTGAATTATCCGACCTTCTAAAATCAATAAAGGAAAAAATAAATCAGGTGAAGGAAAAAATTAACGTTGCCGTTCAGTTCGGTATAAAGGTCCATGAAATACTTGCACTGTACCAGAATGCAAGGAATGCTTTCCAGAGCGGTAAAAATGAACAGACTTTGAAATACCTTGATGAGGCAATATATAAACTTGACACTGAAATAGAGAAAATTTTCGTGAAGATTGATGAGGATCTTGTTTACATTTCAAAGTTATCGAATTTCATGGGCATTGAATTCAACCCTGAAAATATAAAAAGTTTAATAGTCTCAAGAAAAGTTTCGGATCTAAAGAACATAAATGATGAATTGATAAGGGTTGAGAAAACAATTTATGAAAAAATTAAGGATAAGATGAATGAAATATATTCCCTCGGAAAAAAAGAAAATATTCCGGCTGATCTTGATTTCATATACACTCTATGGAACAGGAAAAACTACCCTGCAATAATAGATTCAATGAAATTGATTGAGAGCAGGAATTTACTGAACTATTATGATTCCAATTCAATGTTATTAAGCGGTATTTTAAATGATACAATGAAAATTATAGATTTCCATGATTACATTCATGGTGAAATTGAAACATTTTATGATCTTACAAAAAATTTTGGAACAGTTGATTTCAAAGAAAGGATGGAGAATGAATACAATAAAATTAAAGAAAAAGTTATTGAAAACTTTAACAACTGGATAAAAGGTATAGAGAATGAATATTCATCCAATGGTCACGAAAAATCACTTGTTAATTTATATGCCCTTCTTAACAACGGTGAATTTTACGATCTTTTCAATTCAATTTTAAGGGAGAAATTGCAGATAAAAAGGATAAGGGAAACAATTGAGAAGAATAAGGAAATGATAAATGAAATAAATGAAAAATTAAGGATTCTTGAGAATTACAATGTTAATGTTTCATATGAAAAAGAGGAATTAAAAAGAATCATTGAGGAGAATGTTCTGAATGTTGATCTAAGTTCATTAAAGAGCATGCTTGAGGAATTGAACAGAAAGTTATCGGAACTGGATGCAACCATAAAAATCAATTTATCATTAGTTATTGGTGATGAGAACATTCCATTCAAAGCAAAAATAACAAACACGGGTGTTCCAGTGAAAGAATCCTTGCTTAAAATTTCAGGCGTTGTTGATGATAAAATAATTGAAACAGGGAAAATTGAAAGGGAGATTGAAATATCTGAAAATTTGAAGAGAAGAGAGGATAGAGGAAAATTAAAATTAACACTTGAATACATAACCGAGACTGGAAATAAAAGGGAAAAATCAACAGAAATGGATTTGATTACAACAATTCAGCACGGTTTCAAAAAGACAAAGGCAACAGGTAATGAAAGGTGTTATTTATGCAGGGGTAAAATTTTCAAGGATCTTGACATGGTAATATGTGATAAATGCGGTGCAACATACCATTATCAGTGCGCACAGAGGGCAAAGAAATGCCTAAACTGCGGAAACGTTTTCGATTTCTCTGAGAGTAAGGTAATAGAGGAAGAACTGAAACTATGATAGAACTTTTGAAAAGATTTGGTCTTTCAAGGCTCGCAAGATGGAATGATACTATTTTACCGACAATATTGAAAGAAAGGGAAGAGATTGAAAAAAATTTCCCTGAAAGGCCGGATATTAAGGAAATAGCAGATCTGGAATTGAATGATAAGATTATTGAGAAAGATGAATACATAATTCTACCCGGCCTTTTCACAATAAAAAACCCCAGGGATATTTTTGAAAGGATACTGAATGCAAGACTTAAATCTTTAAAAAAGGTCTTGTATGTTCCATTCTTCGGCGATCCATCCCTCTTCCCAATACTTGTTTACCTGGGTGTTGATGTTATTGATGTAAATTATTCTCAGATCTTTGATTGCCGCAATGAATTTTATATGTTTTCCAATAATTGTTTGAATGAATTTACAAGGATTGAGAATACCGTAAGGGATGGAATAAAAAACGGGAACATTAGGGAGATTGTTGAAAGCATACCGAATCCAATATCAAAAACACTTTTAAGGTTATCGGATCAAAGATACGATATATTTGAGAAATTCTATCCAGTTCAGGGTAATTTTCTCAACGCATCACACTTTGAAAGCCTTTCAAGGCCAGATATTAAAAGATGGATGGAAAGGATTGAAAAAAGGTATAAAAAACCCGATTATGCAAAAAATGTTCTATTCTTACCCTGTTCTGCAAAAAAGCCATACTCAAAATCAAGATCCCATGCATTCTTCAATTCTTTGATAGAAAGATCCGGCGCAAACGTTCACAGGGTTGTTTTAACATCCCCATTGGGAATTGTGCCCATGGAACTTGAATATACATATCCTGCACAGAATTATGATATTCCCGTTACGGGTCACTGGTTTGAGGAAGAAAAGAGAATGTTAATGGATCTTCTTGAAACTTACCTGAGAAACAATTCTTATGAAAGGATTTATGCTTACTTACCCGAGGATCTTTCATTCCTTGAGGATATTTTAATAAAATATGATGCAAAGTATGTTATTGGTAATCTTAGGAGCATGGAGAATCAGGAAAAAATTGTATCCTATTTAAAGGAATCAAAGGAAAATTTGAATTTTAAAGAAAAGATAAGGGATGAAATTGTAAGTGTTGGAAGATTCCAGTTCGGTTATGAATTCCCAATGGATAATGTTAGAATAAGAAAAATGTACGATGATATTATTGTTGAAAAGAATGGTGAACAATATTTATATTTTTCATCAAAGAACGGTCTTTTAAAAATATACAGGGAATCTGCTGAATTGCTCTATGAAAAAAATATTTATAGTGTGGAGATAGAGAATTTTGTACCAAAGGGTTCAATTTTTTCGGTTGGTATTTTGAATGCAACTCAAGATATAAGGGAAGGGGATCATGTTGTTGTTTACAACCAAAATGGTATTGTTGGCACGGGTCTTTCCAGAATGTCCTATCTTGACATGTTAAGCCAGGATCATGGCGAGGCAGTGTCGATGGAAAAATTGTTCTTAAAGTTATAATTTAATAAAAATCTGAACATCCATAACGTTTGTTCCTGTTGGACCTGTGATTATTAAACCATCAGTTTTTTTGAAAAAATTGTAAGAATCATTGTTATCAAGGTATGCTTTTGGATCAAGGTTCATTTCCCTTGCCCTTTCAATAATATTTTTATCGAGAAATGCTCCTGCGGCATCCGTTGGACCGTCTATGCCATCCGTACCGAATGATGCTATTATTTCATTATCCTTAATGTAATCAAAAAGGGAAAGAACAAGCTCCTGGTTCCTTCCACCCTTGCCATTACCCTTCACATGAACAACGGTTTCCCCTCCAGAAACAAGAACACTTCCATTATCCATTTTTTCAAATTCCCTGTAAATATTTTTTGAAACTTCCCTTGCCTCTCCCTCAATTATGGTTCCAAGATTTTTTACCCTGAATCCCATTTCCCTCGCCTTCCTTTCAGCTGAATTCAATGCAATGGAATTGTTGCAAACAATTAAATTCCATACCCTTTCCGATGGAAACTCATCTTTTTTTAGAGTTTCCCTCAGATTGTATTTTTCAGGGTGTGCTAGCATATCCATGATATCTTTATATTTTTCATGAAGGTTGAATTTTTTAAGCACCTGCATGGCATCTGAAAATGTGTATTCATCAAAGTATGTTGGTCCAGATCCTATGGTGCTAAGATCATCATGCATTACATCGGAAATTATTAAAGAAAGAATCTTTGCCCTTGTTTCCTTCACCATCTTTCCTCCCTTTAAGAATGAAAGGTGCTTCCTTACAGCATTCAGTTCGAAAATATTTGCGCCACCATTTATAAGATCCCTTGTCAAAGACATCATCCTTTCTTTTGGAATAATAAAATCACCTAACAATGCTGAGGCACCACCTGATAGCATGAAAAGAATAAGATCCCCTTCACCCGCTTTTTTTATTATTTCATGAACAATATTTGCTGAAAGTATGCTGTTTTCATCAGGAACAGGATGCCCCGCCTTTATTGTTCTGAATACCGATTTTTCATTAACGTTTGTTACAACAATTGAATCTTTAAAGGGAAAATTTTCCACGGCACTTACCATTTTTATTGATGCTTTTCCAACAGCTATAAGGAAAATATTCCTGAATTCTATTTCAAGAGAATCAAAAATTATTTTATTTTCCTGTATTCTTATTCTATTTTTCAGAATTTTTTCAGGATCCACAGATCTTATTGCTTCATCAACAATTTCTTTCAAAACAGGATTCATTTTTTCACCTCAACGTTTGGAACTATGAAAGGTGTTTCATTATCATAAACAATTTTTATTTCATCACCAAAATCAAAGTCCGGAATGTTCAAATCATAAATTTTCAGTGTAACGGGATCCATGATCTCAATGGTATTTTCCTTCCTGTAAATCAAAACAGCATTTCTTTCATCACCATTCCTTGCAAATAAAACAAAGTTCCTGTTTGAAAAATCCCTCTGGTTTATTGTTATAACCTTTCCATTTTCCATGTTAACCAGTTTTATCATACCATTTTTAATGTTAATTATCCTGTACCTTTCATTCTGTGATTTAACAAAATCACCTATCCTGTAGAATGGTAACCTTACGGAATATGTAACCCTGTAAAATTTCTCACCATCCTTAACACCTGCAAGCTGAGGTGCCTCCTTTAATGTTGCATTGTAATGATCAACAAGTTTTTTTGAAATAATTTTGGCGGATGTGTTTGAGCTTAGATAGAAATCAACACCCCCCTGTACCTTTTCTTTTTTAAGAATGTATAATTCAGGGTTTCTTTTCATTTCATTTTTTATAAAATCCTCTGTTTTTTCCGCAGCATTTTCTATATCCTTTTCCTCACCATTTTCACTCCTGATCTGAACAATTGCCTCAAAGTAATCACCAAGGTATCTGCTGCACCTGGGACATGTTTGTTTCTCTATTTTAAAAGGAATTTCATACACTTCATGCTTTTCCCTTCCCATTATTTTTATTATGTATTCAACAACAATTGAATTTTCATGGATTGAGAATGTAAAATCAAATTCCGGATTTCCCCTTAATACTGATGTATTCTTTTCAATAATACTATGAA
>JAVRLK010000064.1:0-6040 GCA_031961545.1 Thermoplasmatota archaeon
TTTTCTCATAAAAGATAAATAGTTTATGAACATTCATAATTTAAAATGAAAGGATCTTTGGGAACAATAAAGGAAATAATCATTGCAATCGCCATAATAATCATAATATTTGGATCATTATTCTTATACACGGGGAACTGGCCACCGATGGTAATTGTTGAATCATCATCCATGCAGCATGGCCAAGATTTTGTTTTTGGTGTTTTAAACACAGGTGATATTGCCCTTGTGAAAAAGGTAACAAATGTAAGCCAGGTTGTAACCTATGTTGAAGGAAGGCAGATAAATTATATGAGCTATGGTGACTACGGGGATGTTATTGTTTACTGGAACATAAATGGATTGACTATACACAGGGCAATGTTTTATGTTTATGGCTGGAATGGTGATGTGCCGAAAATTGAATATTTCAATTCCAGCTTTATGAAAATTATAGGCCCACTTGTTCTCATAGAAAATGTTGGACCCAGCCACAGGAATCTTGTTGTTGATCTTTCAGATTATATAAACAAGGTGGGATTTGTAACCATGGGTGATAATAACCTTATTACATATTACACAAATCCCAACTATTCATTCGGTGTTCTTGGTTATGAGGTTGCGGATCAAAATGCAGGTATCTGTTCATCACTTGTAACATTAAACATGATTGTTGGAAAGGCAGTAGGATATCTCCCCTGGTTCGGGGATATAAAACTTCTTCTCACAGGAAATACCTATTATGTTCCAGTACAGTCCTGGATATATCTTATATTATCCCTTACAGGGATATTTGCCCTTGCCTATGTATGGGACAGGTATGGTTCAAAGAAGTCTTGATTGCTTTGGCAATGAATAATTGTTAAGCTTTGCTAGATTTTCATCCTGCAGTATGACCTTTTTAACCTCACTCACAGGTATTGAAAGATCTATCAACTTTGTTCTACCATATCTGCCCAGGGATTTTACCTTTGCTGAAACAAGACCCTGCATGTCAAGATCTGATAGCATGTCTGTTATTCTTCTTGGTGTGAGAACGGGTAAACCTGCGGCTATTGCTAAATTCCTGTATGCTTCAAAAACTTCACCAGTGTTTACCTGTGTGTTACCTGATTCGTATAGTAATGCTATGCTAAGGAGAAGAACTTTTGATTGAACGGGTAACATTCTTATGGATTCAGCAATTGCATCGCTGTCCATTTTTGCCCTTGCAAGATAAACATACTTTTCGTTGAGAGCCTTTTCACCGTTCGATAAAGCAAGGTAAACGGATGTTTTTAAAAGTTCTATGGCCCTCCTAGCATCACCGTTCTCCTGTGCCGCAATTGTTGAAATTAATTTTAAATTCTCATCAGAAACATACTTATCGAGTTTTGCAAGATAAACCCTGTCCTTCAGTATGTCAAAGAGATCACTTGAGGTGTATGGGGAAAAAACAACCTTTTCCTCGTTAAGTCTACTTTTAATCCTTGAATCAAGAAAATCGGATAGCTTAACATCATTTGTTATTCCAACTATTGATATTTTTGATCTTTCGAGCTCAGAATTAAGAAGAAGAATCTGGTAAAGAACATCATCACCATTCTTAAGGATAAATTTGTCTATTTCGTCAAGTACAACAATAACAATACCATTCCATTGATCAATCTTCTTTTTTACTGTTGAATATAACCGGTCGAAGGACCAGCCTGTGAATGGTATCTGTTCACCGCTGAAACTGTTCCCTATTGTTTCAAAGACAGAATATGAATTGTCCTTAACCTCACAGTTCATATAAATGAATGATATTCTTTTTTCACCGGAATAGTTAATCAATTCCCTGCCCACAAACCTTGTTACTGCAGTTTTTCCTGTCCCCGTTTTACCATAAATAAATATGTTGCGCGGAGGAGTACCCATCAATGCCGTTCCAAAATTTTCAGCAAGAAGGTTTATTTCCCTTTCCCTGTGGGGCAACCTGTTTGGGATGAAGTTAGTATCAAGGTACCTTAAATCTATGTTTGAAAACGCCTGGGTGTTAAGGTATTTCTCAAACAGGTTAAACATATTCATCCCCGGTAATATCCCCTATTGTCAAGGTAATAAAAAAAGGTTTCTTTAACAGATTTTTTATCAAAAAATTTATACCCTTTTCTAAAACGTAATTTTTTGTTCACCCTCAATATTTTCAAGGATATGCTGTATTTCTCCTGAAAATCTTGAATTTATTTTGAATTTAATATTTACCCTGTCATCAATAAACAATTGCTCAAGTTCACCATAGTTGTAAACAAAATTAACAAGTTTCATGAAATCCGAATCCTTGTTGATTGTCAAACTATATTCTTTATCAAAGACAAGGTATCCTTCAATTTTTTTAACAAGTTCATCCATACCATAACCTGTCTTTGCTGAAATTAAAACAGGATCTCCAATCTCATTCCTTACAATTTTTATTTTTTCTTCAATGTCTTTTACTTCAAGATCCATTTTATTTAAAACGGGCAGAAGCTTTGACCTTGATTCCCTCCTGAGTATTTCAAGGGAAGTGTTTAGCTTCATGATAAAATTATCAAGTTCATCATGTGCATCAATCAAAAGAATGATTAGATCCGAATTGAATATATCTTCAAGGGTGGCATTGAATGCTTCAATCAAAAATGGTGGTACATCCCTTATGAAACCAACAGTATCAGTTATCAATATTCTTTTTTTGGTTGAAATTACCTTACCAATTTTTGTACTTAATGTAGAGAACATTCTATCCTCAACTATAACATTTTCTCCTGATAATGTTTTCATTAACTGACTTTTTCCACTGTTTGTATAACCTGCAATACTTACAATATAAAATCCTGCTTTTATCCTTGATATTCTCCTTCCTTCCCTTTCCCTCCTTATCTTTTCAAGCTCATCCTTTATTTTTCTTATCCTTCTCTCTATAAGGAAATAATACTGATCAACATCGTATTCACCGCCGCCCATAAAACCCGGGTGCTCACCCTTTTTTGCCTTATGAATGTATTCCCTTACCAATGGAATCTGATAGTTGAGCCTTGCAAGTTCAACCTCAAGTCTTGCCTCCTTGCTCTTTGCCCTGTCAGCGAATATTTCAAGAATCAACCTGGTTCTATCATAAATGTCCTTTCCAAGCCTCTTTTCAAGGTTATACCACTGTGTTGTTTTAAGGTTACCGTTAAAAAGAATCTTATCAACATTGTTTTCTTTCATATATTTTTCTATCTCCTCAAGTTTTCCCTCACCCACAAAATACCTGTTTGAATAGTGCCTGAAATAAAAAATATTGATTATATTAAAATCAAGGGAGTTTGCAAGTTCGAAAAACTCCTCATCATAGCCGTTTGTTATTATAATTGCATTTTGCTGAACCATTCCTCAAATTCACCCAGAAGATAGAGGGATCCGGTAACAACAATGAAATCTGAAATTTCAATGGCCCTTTTAAAAGCATCCTCAGATTTTTCAAAAACTTCCACATTCTTTATGAATTGTTTTGCCTCTTCACCCAGTACTTTTGCACTTTTTGCCCTTTCATCCCTCACCTGTGTCACAATTAAATGATCGGTGATTTTTGAAATTATCCTGAAGAATTCAACGGAATTCTTATCCTTAAGCTGCGTTGCAACAATAACAGGTTTATTTTTAAAAATGTACTCTACTGTTTCCACAAGGCTCTGTGCAGCTTCCGGGTTATGTGCCGCATCAACTATTATTAAAGGCTTCCTTGATCTTACCTGGAATCTACCGTTAAATTTTACATTTTCAATCGCCCTGTAATCAAGATCACTGTCAAAAATTTCAGCCATGGTTATGGCAACAAGGGCATTCTTTACCTGAAATTTTCCTATCAATGGTATTTTTACATCATATTCCTTATTTTCACCCACAGCCCTGAATTTTGTTCCATTCAGATCCGTATGAAAATGTTTTATTTCATACATACTTTCAATATGGTAAAATGGTGCATGCTTTTCCTCGGCAATTTTTTTAAGCACATTATAGGGTTCTTCCTTGGATTCACCAACAACAACTGGTACCTTTTCTTTAATTATTCCTCCCTTCTCCCTTGCAATGGCGGATAAGGTATTTCCAAGCTTGTCCGTATGTTCAAGAGAGATCGTTGTTATTCCTGTCACATCGGGCATAACTATATTCGTTGCATCAAGTCTTCCGCCCATACCTACCTCAAGCACTGCAGCATCCACTTTTTTATATCTAAAATAATCAAAGGCCATTGCGGTTGTTACCTCGAAGAACGTTGGCTGCTTATTCTCCTTCCCCATTGATTCGATCAATGGCCTGTATTTTCTCACAAATTCTTTTATAAATTCATCTTCAATCTCCTCATCGTTCACAATTATCCTTTCATTGAACCTTTTAATGTGAGGGCTTGTATAAAGACCAACACTGTATTTGCTTTTTATTATTGTGTAAAGCATCGCACTTGTGGATCCCTTTCCGTTTGTTCCAGTTATATGCGCTGTTCTGTAAAAATTGTGGGGATTTCCAATCTTTTCTGTAAATTCCTTCATTACATCCAGACCCAATTTTATACCGAACCTTGAAAGTGAATAAAGATATTCAATCTCTTCCATACTCAACCTTTATACTTTCTTTATTTAAAACTTTATAGGTAATACCAAACCTGTCCATCCTTTGTATCCTCAACAACAATATTCATCTCCCTTAGCATTTCCCTTATTTTATCTGATATCTCAAATTCCTTTTTTGATCTTGCAATTTCTCTTATTTTTATCAACACTTCAACAACATCATCAGCACTTTTACCATAAGGTATAATTTTAAATATACTATCAAAATCTTTGAAAAATATAAGTGCATGTTCTTTGTCCTCTTCACCGAAATCCTCAAGGTTTTTGTTTACAAACTGTACGAAGGATTGAATAACCGATATTGCAAGAGGTGTGTTGAGATCATCGTCCATGGCATCCTCAAAACTTTTCCTGAAATCTTCAATTTTTTCAACAAAATTTGATTTATCTTTTTTTACTTTAAATTTATTGAGCTTTTCGTATGAAATTACAATCTTTTCCCAGCTGTTCCTTGATTCATTCAAAGCATCGAATGAAAAGTCTATGGGTGATCTGTAGTGGCTGGAGAGAATATAAAATCTTATTGTCTCAGCTTGGTAACTTTTTAAAAGTTCCCTTATATTTATCGCATTTCCCATGGATTTGCCCATTCTTTCCTCCCTAACGGTAAGAAGACCTGTGTGCATCCAGTATCTGACCAATGGCCTTTTACCGCTTACACTCTCCATCTGTGCAATTTCACACTCATGGTGAGGAAAAATTAAATCTGATCCACCGCCATGTATATCATACTGCGGACCGAAATAAAATTCTGTTATTGCGGTATCCTCTATATGCCATCCAGGTCTTCCCTTTCCCCATGGTGATTCCCAGTAGGGTTCCCCGGGTTTATGTTTTTTCCATAGAGCAAAATCCGCAGGATGCCTTTTCATTTCATTTACTTCCACCCTTGCGCCCGCAATAATTGAATCCAGTGACTGATGTGATAATTTTCCATAATCTGGAAATTTTGAAATTTCAAAATAGATACCATCATTTGTTTCATAGGCAAAACCCTTTTCAATCAGTCTTTTCACCTGATCTATTATTTCATCAATGTAATATGATGCTGGTGCATATAGGTTTATTGAATTTATTCTCAAATTTCTCATGTCTTCAAAGTAGGCTTTCATATACATTTTTGATATTTCATCCCATTTTTTATTCTCTTTTTTTGCCCTGTTTATTATTTTATCATCAATATCTGTTATATTTTGTAAATAGAAAACAAGGTAACCCTTGTATCTTAAATACTCAGCAAGAACATCAAATGGAATGTAAGTTCTTGCATGGCCGAGATGGGAATAATCATAGACCGTTGGCCCGCATACAAATAGATTGACCCTTTTTTCCCTGATTGGTATGAATTCCTTTTTTTCCCTTGAAAGTGTGTCGTATAGTTTCATATTTCTCTCAAAACAATAAAAGTTAAAAAATTTTTTCTGAAGAAGTTTTTTGTACACTATAAC
>JAVRLK010000065.1:0-5884 GCA_031961545.1 Thermoplasmatota archaeon
CATCAAAGGAAGCTGAATCATTGAGAAAGTTAGTGAGATACAGAAAATCTCTAGGAGAGGATATAACGAGACTCAAGAACAAGGTACATGCAATTCTTTCCGGATATGGTATTCATATAAATGCAACTGATATATTCGGAAAGAAAGGACTGAAAGAAATAGAAAAAATATCTTCAATGCTTAGCTTTGAAGATATATTTGTTCTTAATGATCTTCTCTTACGAATCAACGATTTATTGGCCAGAGAAAGTATGGTGGAAGAAGAAATATCTAAGTTGGCAGAGAATAATGAAAAAGTTAGACTTTTAATGACAATTCCAGGAATAAATGTATATTCAGCAAGTGCAATTCTTGCAGAGATAAATGACATATCAAGGTTTCCAACAAAAGAACATCTTGCATCATATGCAGGACTTGTACCAAGACAGGATCAATCTGGAGATAGGGATATAAGAGGACATATATCCAAACGTGGGCCATCTACGTTAAGATTTATTGTGGTAAATGCTGCACATAATGTAATAAAATATTCAAAGAGAATGAGAAACAAATATCTTTCTCTGGTAAGAAGAATAGGAAAGAACAGAGGAATAGTAGCTATAGCAAGGATTCTCCTTGAAAAAATATTCATAATGCTTAAAAAAGGAGTAGAATTCATAGACAACATTGATACGCTAACAGAAAGGAAAATCAAAACAATGGAAGAAAAAGCAAAGTTAGCAAAAAGAGCAGTAAGGAGCATAGATATTCAGCAGACTATAAAATTAATTAAGGGAAATGGTATATCTGATTTGACAAAAGAACTTTTTTCATAGAAGAATTTAAATGTGCAATACTTCTCTTGTTTGTTGTATTTAATGCAGTAATGATTTCCTTAAAATGTCTGAACTGCCTTACTTCACCAAAGCAAGATCTGTAATTATCTGCTAGTTCATTAATGATGTCCGGTATAGAGCATACAGGGATATCCCTATCACAGACAAATGTCATACAAATTTTTAAATTTTTGTGAAATTGTTGAATTATATTTTCTACTCAAATAAAATTAACGCAAAACTCTAGTAATTATTATTGAGGTTTTTGTAAGCATATTCAGTCACTAAAGCCTCCATTTATATTTGATTTAAATATTTTACATATGGTAAAATAGTTAGTTAAAACACTTGAAAATTTCCAAATCGTTTTAAAGTAGGCATTTTGGAAAGGAAGAGAAGATCAACAAAACTACACGATAACTATTACAAAAACATGGCGAGAAAGCCTCGTTTTTTAAAGCAGGGATGAATCGCCAAAATGTTTATATAGTAGTTCTGAATATAATAAATCAGAGCGTTAAGCTCTCTCGTCGGGACACGGCGAGTATAGGGGTGAAATGGTTGTGATAGCCAAGACAACCTATACCTTGAACCTTCGCATTTAAATTGCGGAGAGTATGTCAGATGGATTAAAAAACTACAGGGAAAGGATTGTAGAGATACTGAAAAACATGGATCTTTACGATGCAAAGGACAGGCTTGTGAAAACATATTCAGGTGGAATGATAAGGAGGCTTGAAATTGCACAGGCAATGCTCCATGAACCAAAGATACTTTTCCTTGATGAACCAACTGTGGGTTTGGATCCCAGGGCAAGAAACAATGTTTGGGATTACATTAACAATCTTAAAAAGAATTCTGAAATCACAATTATTATGACAACACATTATATGGAGGAGGCACAGAAACTCTGCAACGTTGTTTCAATAATGAACAGGGGAAGTATTGTTGTGACGGATTCACCATCAAATTTAGGGGATCTTGAGAAAGCATTCATAAAGTACACTGGTGAAGAATATGAGGAAACATCAACACTGAGGGATATAAGAAGAACGAGAAGAATTGCAAGGAGGCTTGAATAAATGTTTCAGAAATTTTCAGCAATTGTTGAAATGGAACTGAGAAGAATAAGGCACGATTACACCGATATTTTAACAAGAGTTGTTCAGCCTTTATTATGGTTGGTTGTTTTTGGATCTGTTTTCAACAGATACAGGGTAATACCAACAGGTCAATACACATAAATGGAATTCATAGCACCGGGTATCCTGGGGCAATCTGTTCTTTTCATTTCTATATTTTATGGACTTTCACTTGTCTGGGACAGGGATTCGGGAAATCTATCAAAGCTTCTTGTTGCACCAATATCAAGGTTCAGTATTGTTCTTGGAAAATCCATGGCATCAAGTGTGAGATCCCTTGCACAGGCAATTATTCTTTTCGCTGTCATTGTTATAATTGGTGTTCATGTAATACTGAATCCTGTTTTCATACTTTGTTCATTCATTGCCGTTATTATGATTTCAGCTGTATTTTCAAGTTTTTCAATACTTTTTGCTGGAATATTAAAAACAAGGGAAAGGTTCATGGGCTTTGGGCAGCTTTTAACCATGCCGCTGTTTTTCACAAGCAATGCACTTTATCCAATAAGCATGATGCCACAATGGTTACAATATTTTGCATATATCAATCCTCTCTCATATGGCATAGACATGTTAAGATCCTTTCTTCTTACAGGAAATCTTACAAGTATATCTCTTGATTTTTTGATTTTATTATGCACTCTTCTGGTATTCACATTAATTGGCTCAAGGGTTCTTAACAGAATTATGGAATGAAAAATTTTCAAAATTTTTTTAATTTTTTAAAAATATTCACAGCATTGATTCTTTGGTAAAGATTATAAGTATATTCCCTTTATAAGGTTTTAATGAAACTTGTTGAATGTGTGCCCAACTTCAGCGAGGGAAGAAGGAAAGAGGTTGTGGATGAAATAGTGAGAGCGATAAGATTCAACGATAACGTTAAAATTCTAAATGTTGAGATGGATCCTGACCATAACAGGAGTGTTATAACCTTTGTTTCCGATCCCCAGAACGCACTTGAGGCTGCATTCAGGGGTATTAAAAAGGCCTCGGAGCTCATAGACATGGAGAAACATAAAGGGGAGCATCCAAGGTTCGGTGCTGCTGATGTTGTACCATTCGTTCCTCTCTATGATACAACAATGGATGAGTGCGTTGATCTTGCAAACAAATTGGGTGAAAGGGTAGGAAGGGAATTAAAAATACCTGTGTATCTCTACGATAAGGCAGCAAAGGTTGAATGGAGGAAAAACCTTGCGGACATAAGGAATGTGAATTTCCAGTATGAACAGCTTAAAGAGCATATAAAGGAAGAGAAATGGAAACCCGATTATGGACCTGCGGAGATTGGGAAGGCAGGAGCAACAATAATAGGTGCAAGGGAATTCCTTATAGCATATAACGTTAATTTAGGGACATCGGATGTTTCAATAGCAAAAAAGATTGCAAAGGAAATAAGGGAAAAGAATGGAGGTCTGAAGAATGTAAGGGCACTGGGTTTTGAACTGAAGGATAGAAACATTGCACAGGTATCTATGAATTTAATAAATTACAAAGAAACGCCAATAAACAAGGTTTATGAATTAGTTAAGGTATATGCTGAAAGGTATGGTGTTCCTGTAATAGGATCTGAGATAGTTGGTCTTATACCACTTGATGCATTGGTTCAGGTGGCGGATTTCTATCTAAAACTGGAAAATTTTTCATCCCAGCAGATCCTTGAGAAAAAGTTATGGGAAGGTGAAAGCATGATGAAGAATATGGATATTGAAAAGTTTCTTGATGAACTGAGCAGCGCATCACCAACACCGGGCGGTGGTGCTGCAAGCGCACTTGTTGGTGCAATTGCAGCATCGCTCAGCTCAATGGTTGCAAACCTGACAATAGGGAAGAAAAAATATGCGGACGTGGAAAATGAAATGAAGGAAATTGTTAAAAAAGCAACAGAAATAAGGAATGCTCTTATTTCTTTAATGGATGAGGATGTTAATGCATTCAACAAAATAATGGATGCGTACAAGCTTCCAAAGGAAAATGATGAACAGATAAGAATAAGAAAAGAAAAAATTGAAGAGGCATCAAAGTATGCGTGCCAGGTACCGTTGAAAACAGCAAAACTTTCCCTTGATGTCATGGATCTGGCAATAAGGGTTATTGAAAAAGGAAACAAAAATGCAGTTTCGGATGGTGCATGCTCAGGATATTTTGCTGAGAGTGCAATAAAGGGTGCGCTTTCAAATGTAATGATAAATTTGAAAAACATTGAGGATAACGATTTCAAAAAAACAATGAACGATGAAATGGAAAGAATAAGAAAAGAGGCGGAGGAAAAATTGAAAATTATTGAAATCAAGCTCAAAGAGGTGATGTTATGACCATGAAAAACATTCTGGAAATAGCTAAAATGGCAGGAATAGATGAGAAATATGTTGAACAGTACGGAAAATACATGGCAAAAATATCCCTTGACATAATGAAGGATATTGATAAAAGGAAGAAGGGAAAAATGATTCTTGTTACAGCATTGACACCAACTCCAGCCGGTGAAGGAAAAACAACAACATCAATAGGACTATCAATGGCTATAAATAAAATTGGTAAGAAGAGCATTCTTGCCTTGAGAGAACCTTCTCTCGGCCCTGTCTTTGGCGTAAAGGGTGGAGCAACTGGAGGCGGAAAGGCAACTGTGCAACCATCCGATGAAATAAATTTACATTTCACAGGCGATTTCCATGCTGTTACATCCGCCCATAATTTACTTTCAGCAATGATAAACAACCATATTTACCATGAACTTGAACCAAGCCTTGATCCGAAGAGAATTACATGGAGAAGGACAATAGATATGAACGACAGATCCCTAAGAAATATTATAGTTGGAATAGGGAAGGCAAACGGTGTTATGATGGAGGATGGCTTTGATATTACACCCGCATCGGAAATCATGGCTATAATGGCACTTTCAAGGGATTATGCCGATTTAAAGAAAAGGCTTGAAAGAATACTTGTTGGATTTTCCAAGGATAAGAATCCCGTTTATGCCAAGGACATAAAGGCAAGCGGTGCAATGGCAGCCCTTTTAAAACATGCATTAAAGCCAAACCTGGTACAGACATCAGAAAACACACCGGCTTTTGTTCACATCGGACCCTTTGCAAACATTGCCCATGGAACAAACAGCATAATTGCTGATCAGATTGGATTAAGGCTATCAGATTACTTTGTAACAGAAACAGGATTTGGTTCTGATCTTGGTGCTGAGAAGTTTCTGGATATGGTTACAAGGGTTGGTGATTTCAAACCAAATGCAGTTGTAATTGTTGGTTCAATAAGGGCAATAAAGCATCATGGGGGAGCAAAGGATGTTGCTGTTGAGGATGTGGAAGCTGTTAAAAAGGGATACGCAAACCTTCAGTTCCACATAAACAACATGAAAAGGTTCGGTCTAACACCCGTTGTTGCAATAAACAGATTCAAAAATGATACAGATAGGGAAATAAATGCATTATCGAATTTACTTGATGATGAAAAGGTTCTATGGGCATTGTCTGAAGTGTTCGAGAAGGGTAGTGAAGGTGGAATAGATCTTGCAGAAAAAGTCATAAAGGTTGCGGACCAGAACGAGGATCCAAAGATAAATTATGTTTACAACGTTGATGATCCTGTGGAGGTAAAAATTGAAAAGATAGCAAAGATAGTTTATGGTGCAAAGGATGTTGTTTACACAAAAGATGCACTTGATGATCTCAAGGTGATAAAGAAAATAGGAATGGACAGGGCATTTGTTTGTATGGCAAAAACACAGTCATCCATATCGGATGATCCAAAAGCAATAGGTGTTCCAAAGAATTTCACAGTAACGGTAAGAGAGATCAGAATTTCATCCGGTGCAGGATTCGTTGTACCAATACTTGGAGAAATAATGACCATGCCTGGTCTACCGAAGGAACCCGCTGCATACCATGTTGACCTGAATGAAAATGG
>JAVRLK010000066.1:0-4427 GCA_031961545.1 Thermoplasmatota archaeon
TGGAAGAGAAAAAATAATTGAAAAACTTAACGTTGATGATGAAAATGTGAGGGTTGTTTACCATTCCGTTGAGCACGATATTTTTTTCAGGGATAATGAAAATCCATTCCCTAACGATGGAAAAATACATGTTTTAACCGTTGGGGATTTTAATCCAAGGAAAAAGTATGATGTTCTCTACAAAGCAATTGAAAATGAAAAGGATTTTGTCCTTTACCATATAGGACCTGTGAATGGTTGGAATGAAAGATACAATTTCCTGAAGAGCATGGCGGAAAAAACGGATAACATAAAGATCCTTGGTCCGGTAAAACCGGAGATGTTAAGAAAGTATTATTCAAATGCCGATATATTTGTTTATCTCTCAATTGATGAAGGTTTTGGATTACCTCCTCTTGAAGCCATGGCATGCGGAACAAATGTTGTTGTAAGTGATATTCCTGTTTTCAGGGAAGTATACAAAGATTATGCCTTTTATACAAAAGATGAGAATGTTATGGAAACAATAAAGTTTGCATTAAAGAACAAAAGGTCTGAAAATTATCTCTGGAAATTTACATTGAACTACAGCCTTGAGAATGAAATAAACAGTCTCCTTGAGATTTACGAAAATACGGCGAGAAAGCCCCCCTTTTCAAAACGGGGATGAATCGACGAAATGTTTATTAAAGGGTTTTTTTATATATTAAACAATGCCGTTGAAATCAACAAAATATTCAGTATATCTGTGCAATTATCATATTATTTCCATATTGAAGCATAGAAAACATCTTCTAACAGAGAAAATAGCAGAGAAACTTAAAGAGATATTCCATGAAATAGCGTATAATTATGGGATGGAGATAATAGCTAAGGAGGTTATGCTAGACCACATACATATTTTTGTATCAGCATTGCTAAAATATGCACAATACCACATTGTAAAGTATTTCAAGGGTATATCTTCAAAATTGCTAGAAAAATATTTCCCAGATTCTGGATTTAAGGTTTCCGAGACATGCACACGAGCATATTTTGTATCCACAGAGGGTAATGTCAGTAGTGAGATCATAAAGCTTAAGGATACAATGGGATAGGGAAAATGAGAAGCGTAATCAAGGTTAAAATATACGCAAAAAGATCAAAAACGGAGTTGCTCAAACAATCATTAGGTAATATTAGGTTTGTATGGAATAAGTTACTGGAAAAAAACATGGAGATATACAGAAAAGAGAAGAAGTTTCTGTTCTATTCAGATATGTCCAAAGAGATAACGAGAATGAAGGAAGAATATCCATTTTTGAAACAATCTCCAAGCCAGACGCTTCAACAGATCGCCAGGAAACTGGACAGGAGTTTGAAAGATGGAATAAAGAGAAAGAAAGGATTTCCAAAGTTTAAGAAAAAGAGCAGGTATGATGGCATACTGATATTTCCACAGGGGTTTAAGTTTGAGGGCAGAAAGCTTTATATTCCAAGCATTGGATGGGTGAGCATCAAGGACAAGATAACAAAGAAGGCAGAATGGGATAGAATAAAGAGAACCGCAAAACAGGTATGGGTAAAAGAGGATGTTGATGGTTTCTTTGCTTACATTGTGTATGAAAGGGAAAAGGAGGAAAAAGAAAAGAATGGTGAAGCGGTAGGAATAGATGTGGGTGTAAAGAACACAATAACCATGAGCAATGGAGAATCCATATCACTGGAGACAAGGAGAATAATGTCACTGGTTCGTAAAGAAGAGAGATTGCAGAGTATAATGGATAAGAAAAGCGCAATAAACGAAAAAAGGGGAATAAAGAGATCAAAGAGAATAGAGGGATTGAAGAGAAGGAGAGATAAAATATTGAAGAAGATTCAGAACATTAAAGAGGATTTCTACTACAAGGCGGTAAACCACATATTCAATAGCCACGAATATGTGGTTGTGGAAGATCTGAATTTGAAAGAGTTGAAGGAATCGAAGAAAGGGAGCAAAGTAATAAGGAGAAAAGTGAATAAGTATCTGCAATACATATCTTTGGGTGAGTTTTTCCGAATATTGGAATGGAAAGGGGAACTATATGGTAGAGAGATAATAAGGGTGGATCCAAAGGACTCGAGCAAAACCTGTTCAAGTTGTGGCTATGTTAATCATGAGCTAAAGTTAAGCGACAGGGTATTCAAATGCCCTGTTTGTGGAATGAAAATTGATAGAGATTTGAATGCATCAATAAACATATTAAAAAGAGGTTTGGAGCGTATAGCTCCCTCGTCGGGACACGGCGAGTATAGGGGTGAAATGGTTGTGATAGCCACAACAACCTATACCCTGAACCTTCGCATTTAAATGCGGAGAGTATGTCAGAGGTCACTTGAAAAATTTCATTAATTCATTGTATGGATCTATTGATGATTCAATTTTGTATAGATCAATATATTTTTTATAAATATTTTCAGATATTTCTTTAAGGTTTTTTCTATTTTTGTAAACAAATTCAATTGTTTCCGGAAACTTTTCAACATCTACAATATAAACAAGACCCTTCCAGAATTCAGGATCAAAACCTCTGAACCCTATTGGTGTTGTGATCACGGGTAAACCATGTGAAAGATAGTCTACCATTTTTAGGTTCCTCCCACCTCCCCTTAAAACGGGATTAAGTCCTGCCAGGCATGAATTGAAAATTTCAGCCTTTTTATCTTCATCGAGAAGTCCATGGTAGATCATGTTTTTCAATTTCTTTTTTGGAATTTTTGAAAAATCACCTATTATGTGGAAATTGAATTCAGGAAATTTTTCTGCAAGGTTTTCTATGATCCTTAGAGCTTCAATGTTTGGTTGATAGGGTGATCCTATGAAAACAAAATCCTTTGAATCCTCCCCATGCCATTTATACTCTGGAATTTTATTCACATGTGGAACATAGATTATCCTTTCCCTTTCCTTTCCGTATATTTTAACTATTGATTCAATATCCTCCTTTGAGACAGAAAAAATAACATCTGCCCTTTCAACAACTGATTTTTCTATCTCATACGTTTCCTTCTGGTATCTATTGTTATTCCTTAAAAGATATTCAACGTTGTGCGCATCATAAACAACAAATTTGTTTGATAACAAATCTTCAACAATTGGATAGCTCCACGGCCCTTCAAAAACAATTATATCATAATTTTTAACAAGTTCCCTTAACCTTTTTTTGTACCTTTTTCTTACAAGGAAAGATCTTGAAATTCCAATTTCAAAGTACCTTTCCTTTTTTATGAAAGAATAGAAGGTGTAAATTATTGACCTGTACTGCTCAAATTCCTTATAAATGAAATCCCTGAAAACGTATCCACCAACGGATATAATTTTTCTATCCTTCCCTTCAAATAAACTGTAACATCTTAATGCGTATGCGCTCGAATATGGTGGATATATTCTCCCATGGGCAATCTGCAAAATTTTCATATCCATCATCTTATATCGGGCAATACAAACTTTTCAGTACCTTTGTAAATATAAAGTTCATCAATGAGATCCCTTAAAACATCCTTTTTTTCTTTTGGATCCATGCTCTTCTTTCCATATGTGAATTCATCAATGTTTCCATTAAGACCATTAACAACAAGTTTGTAGTTGTTCTTGAAAACTGCCTTTTTTGGATAACCGTACTTTTCCCTGAGATTATCTATATTAAGATCTTTAAAGAGATCATGCTGTTTCAATACCTTTTCCATATTGTGTACGAAACCATATACCTCACTGAAAACAACATCCCTTGAGAAATTACCTGATGATCCTGTTTCAACAACATTTTTTATTAGATCCGGAATATTCACAAGGCTCTGATAACCTTTCTGTTCCATGATCTTTACATCTTTTGGATATTTAACAATAAAAGGTACTTCAACAATTTCATCGTAGAGGAAATTACCATGACCATAATAGTTCCTTTCCCTAATTGCCTGACCATGGTCCGATATTAAAATTATTAAAGAATTACCGTACTGTTTACTGTTTTTCAAATATTGCAAAAATTTTCCAAAGTAATAATCAAGGTTCTTCAGTGATCTCTTATAACCATTAATTATTTCTTTAATTCTATTCTCAGGAATTCTCTTTTTCTCAAAAAGGTCAAGGTACTGTGTTATTGTTGTTTCAAGGACCTTGGTTTCCCACAATGTAACAGGTTCATGAACTTCCATGAAGTTTAAAAATATAAAGAATGGTGTTTCAAATGAACTGTGGTAAATCGCGTTTAAAATACTATCAGCACCCTTTTTGAATGGATGACCACCAGTTTTGAATTTTTCCCTCATTATTTTTCTGTATGCTTTATAATACTTTATAAGTTCACCCATTTCCCCTTTTTTAATTAAATTTTTAAATGCCTCGTACCTGTTTTCTCCATATTTTTTATATTCCATTAAGAATTCCTCATCCTCAAATGTTACATAATCTGCTGTGAAAAAGCTAAAAA
>JAVRLK010000066.1:4527-5816 GCA_031961545.1 Thermoplasmatota archaeon
TCACCCATTTCCCCTTTTTTAATTAAATTTTTAAATGCCTCGTACCTGTTTTCTCCATATTTTTTATATTCCATTAAGAATTCCTCATCCTCAAATGTTACATAATCTGCTGTGAAAAAGCTAAAAAATTTAAAATCCCTGTCAAAGGCAGTCTGGGGCGAAAGCCATGGATTTGCGGAAAATCCTAATGTATTGTAACCGGATTTTTCCAGATACTGAATAATGCTCCAGCCGGTATAATATTCAGAAATCAAATCTATAATATTTTTATCGCCATTAAAATAATCCTCATGTATCTTATGTTCAATCGGATACAAACCTGTAAAAAATGATGCATGGGAAGGAACCGTCCAGGGCGATGGTGCAATCGCATTCTTATAAACAACAGCATCCTTAACGAATTCGTTAAGGTATGGTGTTTCAGCATTACCACCGTACTGTGGAAGAACATCCTTCCTTAGCGTATCAAAGACGATCAGAATTACGTTAGGGTAATTTTGCATACAATGTTAATCATGATAGACTATTTAAATATTTTAAACTCACTCCCTTTTGAATGTCCCAACCCTTTCAATTCCATAAGGGTTTTTTAATTTCAGAATTAAATATAAAATGAAGATGGATAAAGCAATTATCAATGAAAAAATCGTGGCAAGGAAAAATATGTTTGTGAATGTGAGAAAATCAATTATTATTGATGAAACAATTACAAAAGTTACGAATATTGGAATAAAAAGATGCCTGAAAATTTTCAAACTTTTTCTCCTGTAATTGTATAATAAAAGACTTATTCCTGCAAACATATGGTTTGTAAAACTGAAAAATCCAGCCATTGTGAGAAGAAAAACGGAGGCTATAAGGGGGCCAAGAAATAATCCGGAAAAGATTACAACGATTGTTGAAATTATTGAGGTGAAAATTAAATTATAGTATGGTGTTCCATATCTGTTTGTTAATGAAAAGGATTTTGGGAAGAGAACATCTTCCATTGATCCACCATATGACATTCTTAATGAATTGTTTAGAACAGCTATACCTGAGCTCAAAAAGCTGTTTATTACAAATAGAATAAGAATAAAGGATATTATAGGATTAAGATACTCTGAATATATTAAAATACCTGGATCTGGAATGCTTGAATAATAGGACATATTTGATGGCCCAAATATAATGGTCTGTGCATATGAATTCATAATTATTGTTATTCCAAGAATTATTGATACAATTATAAGAGATCTTGGTACTGTTTTTCTTGGATCCCTGCTTTCCATGGAAAGGGGAATAACACC
>JAVRLK010000067.1:0-5801 GCA_031961545.1 Thermoplasmatota archaeon
ATACCCAGATGGGTTGTTTGGAAGGGATGATGATACAACACCTTGCTTAAAATTTTCAAGGTAATCGAGATGAATGTTCATTCCAAGCATCTGCGGAACAAGAAATATTGGTTCATATTCAGGGACAGGTACGAAAAGATCCCTGAACTTTTCTTTCAAAAAATAGGATGCAATGAAAATTCCCTCAGATCCTCCAACTGTAACAAGAACATTCTCCTCCTTAACATTGTAAAGATCCGCAACAGTTTTCTTAAACAATTTTTCCGCATTATCCTTAACATCCAGAAAATCATTGAAGTTTGTGTTTATACCGAACTCTTCAAGGTTTGGAAAAGAAAGGCCGCTGTTTGAAAGGTTGTATTTGCATGAATCCCTGTATTTCTGGATCCACTCAAGTAACCTGAACCTGTGTATCATAAATGGAAAAATTCCACAATGTATTTAATTTCTTTCAGAGATAAATTTCATCATGGTTTAAATATTACCAATATCTTATCCTTCCTATGGAAAGGATGTTGATTTCAGGGGGAAATGGGTTCCTTGGATCGTACCTTGTTGAAAAGGCTTTAAATGAAGGGTTTTATGTGACTGTTGTGGATGATATGAGCACAATGAGTGAAAAAAACATACCTGATAATGTTGAGTTTGTCAAGAAAAAAATTCAAGAATTTTACACGAACAAAAAGTATGATTATTATGTTCATCTGGCTGCAAGACCTTCCCCTGATGATTATGTTACACATCCAGTTGAAACAATACTTTCAAACTCTTTGGGAACATATAGAATGCTGGAAATGGCAAGAAAACATAATGGCATATTTTTTTACACATCATCATCAGAAACATATGGTGATGCGGAAATAATTCCAACACCAGAAACCTATTGGGGTAAAGTTAACTTTACGGGTATTCGCGCATGCTATGATGAAAGTAAGAGGTTTTCAGAAGCACTTTCTTTATCATATCACAGAGAATATGGTGTTGATGTAAGGATTGAAAGGCCTTTCAATGTTTATGGTCCAAGAATAAGAATTGATGGCCAGTATGGTAGAGTAATTCCAAGGTTTATTTCACAGGCACTTAAAAATGAAGATATAACGATCCATGGGGATGGATTGCAGACAAGAAGTTTCCTTTACATTGATGATTGGCTTGATGCCACTTGGAAGTTTCTTATGAATGATAATCTTGCCGGGGAAATAATGAACATTGGATCTGATAGGGAAATAACAATCAGGGATTTGGCATACAAAATAAAGGATCTTACAAAGAGTTCATCAAAAATAGTTTATCTTGAAAAGAGACCCGATGATCCAAGAAGAAGGGCTGCGGATATAACAAAGGCAAAGAAACTATTAAGCTGGGAACCAAAGGTATCGCTTGATGAAGGATTGATAAAAACAATAGAATGGATCAGGGGAAGAATATGAAAATAGGAGTTGTAGGTCTTGGTTATGTTGGTCTTGTTACAGCAGGGGTTCTTTCATTTCAGGGTTATGATGTTATAGGCTTGGACATTGATGAAAATAAAATAAGGATGTTGAAGAACAAAAAATTACCAATATATGAACCAGGTCTTTCTGAAATAATATTTTCAGAAAGGTCAAAAATAGATTTTACCGATTCCTATGAAAATTTAAAGGATAGGGAAATAATTTTCATTGCTGTACCCACACCTACCGTAAACAATAAAATTGATCTTAGTTATGTTATAAATGCATCAAAATCAATAGCATCTGTTAATAAAAATTGTACAATAGTTATAAGGAGTACTGTGGTTCCCGGAACAGCAAAGAAAATTATGGAATTAACAGGCCTAAACGTAATATCCAATCCTGAATTTATGAGGGAAGGTAATGCGGTTAATGATACATTACACCCAGATAGGGTTGTTGTTGGTGGAAAAAATGCTGAAATTGTTGCCAATATATGGAAATTCACAAATTCTCCAATAATAATAACAACAAATGAAAATGCCGAACTGATAAAATATGCAAGCAATTCATTCCTTGCAACGAAAATTTCATTCATAAACGAATTTGCAAATTTGTGTGAAAAGATACCTGGTTGTGATATTGAAATAGTTGCGAAGGGTATGGGTCTTGATACAAGGATAGGTGAGAAATTCCTCAAGGCTGGTCTGGGATTTGGTGGATCATGTTTTCCAAAAGATACAAAAGCTATTGCCAGTTTTGCTGATTCTTTGGGAGTGGAATTGAAAATTGTGAAGGATGCCATAAAAGTAAACGATGAAAGAATTCAGCATGCGATGGAAATGATAAAAGAGAGTTCAGTAAGCAAGGATGTATGTGTTCTTGGTGTTGCATTTAAAGAAAATACGGATGACATAAGGGAATCCAGGGCATTACTTTTAATAAAAGAGCTTATAAAAAATGGTTATAATGTTTCATATTACGATCCAGTCGTAAAAGAAAAGATAGAAAATGCTTATAAATGCAGTACAGCTGAGGAATGCATTGAAAAAAATGAAAATATAGTAATTGCAACTGAATGGCCTATATTTAAGGAATATGAGAAAATGGTTGAAAACAAAATAGTAATTGATTTAAGACGTATTTTGGATCAAGAAAAAATAAAGAATTACAGGGGTGTTGGACTTGGTCCAAAAGGTTAAAAAGGCCGTTATACCAGCTGCGGGAGTAGGAAAAAGATTCTACCCTTTAACAAGGGCACAGCCAAAGGAGATGCTTCCAATAGTTGACAAGCCAGTAATACATTATGTTGTTGAGGAGGCTGTTTCTGCAGGTATTGATGATATTCTCATAATTACCGGTTATGGAAAGGATGCAATAATAGATTACTTTGATCATAATTCTCTTGATGATGAAATTCATGGATATGGAATAGAGAATTTTCCAAACATATATTTTGTGAGGCAGAAAAAACCTTTGGGCCTTGGTGATGCTTTGAAATATGCAAAAGGATTTACAGGCGATGAACCTTTTTTAGTTCTCTTGGGAGATACAATTTATGAAACAAAAGGTGAAAAATCTGCATCAAGACAACTGGTTGAAAAATTTGAAATGATACAAAAACCATTGATAATGGTGGAAGAGGTTGAAAAAGAAAAAGTAAAGGATTATGGGATAATAGGTATTGAGAAAGAAATCAATGGTTATTATAAAATAAATAAAGTTATAGAAAAGCCTGAACCTGAAAATGCTCCAAGCAATCTAGGTATAACAGGCCTTTACATTTTCAATCCGGATATTTTTGAATATCTTGAAAAAATAAAGCCTGGAAAAAATAATGAATATCAGTTATCGGATGCTCTAGATCTTCTTGCAAAAGAAAAAGATCTTTATGGAACGAAAATTGATGCGATCAGGTATGATGTAGGAACGAAAGAACTATGGATAAATACATTCATAAGATTTGCAAAAAATGACAAGAGATTTAATTTAAAAAATTAAAGAACTGTAGAAAATATCCGATAAACTTATATTTTTCTGTTTCAAAAACGAATTGGAGGATTTATTTTTACATCACATTTCTTGCCGTTCAGGGTGTACAATCTAAAATAAATGTTCCTTTTCTATTAGGTAGTTAAGATATGAAGTAGCAGCAATACTTCTTAATCTCCTTTGAAGGTTATATCCTAAGCTTACGCCTCCGATACCATTAACATTATAATTAATCCAGCCAATGTGATTTTGTAAATTTTTGTCCATTGACGCAAATTGGTCGCAATGTGCATTAATAAATGTTTCATCAAATATTGGAAATTTTCTCATAATATAATCAGCAGAAAAGATAGCAAAAGCCTCGAAGTTATAATATCTATAAATCTCCTTAAACAAAATTCGAAGAAAATCATTTTTTTTAACAGGTCTAATAAAATAATTGTTTCTAAATTTATCATTTAAATATCTTATTGTTAAAAAATTTCTATTTATGTATTTTAAGACCAAATTTCTAATGTGAAGCAATATCCTGGAAATCAGCCTTCCAAATATATTAAATTCAACAATAGAATACAATTTACCAGATTGATTGCTATTTTTAGGAAGTAACAACCATTTTGTTTTATTTTCATCCTTCAAAATTTCTTCCTTTAGTTTTTCTGAAGTATCTGAGCTCAGAATATCATCATTTGTTACAATTATCCACTTTGGATTGTATTCCAAAGCCTTTTTTATGCCTACATTCGAACTGTAAGCATATGTAAAATATGGATCTGGGCCACTTTCAACAAAGATCATGTGAAAACCATTAAAAATATGTTCTCGGCATTCTTTGGCAAATTTTCCATAAAAATCTTTTGTTGGAATTACTACTATAATATCTTTTTCTCCATCAATTTCATGAATTGTAACTTGACCTTTTGGCCTTTTTTTTAACCATTGGATTAATTCTTCCCTAGTGTTAAAGAGCTCATAAAATTCTAGAATGTCTTCGCATTTATCACTTACAAAAATGGAATTTAATAAATCTATTGTGTTAAGAAAGAAGTTGAATTCTTTTTCTCTTGGACAATTTAATTCATAAAGCGATTTCATTTAGTTTTCATTATAGTATTCCTTTATTTAAATATTTTTTATTTTACCTTTGTAGAAATCTCTATAATAAAAAATAATTCTAGAATCATTTAGGAATACTATCATCCTTATATTGCATACTATTATTTCAATAACATCACGGTAACTTTTATTTGCCCAAATTTTATATAGAAGTATAACAAAATGCTGATATTGCTGGTACTTCTTTTTAAAAAATTTGGAAGAATAAGCTGGAAGAAGTCTTTTGGATATAATTATTGCCTGTTCGATAAACTTATATTCCTATGATTTCTTTACAAATTGGGGGATTTTTGTCATCTTTGACCCACACGTAAATCAGGCAAAATCCTCCTAAATAAATACTTTACGAAGGATTTCTACAGAGCTTTTATTTTCAAATAAGAAGTAATGCAAATTTTGTGTAAAAATAGGTATAATAACAAATATGAGATTTTCTGTTTTTACAATTATTAGTTTTGATTACCTATTATTTCTCTTTGGCTTCATTCTAACAATCTTACAATATTTAAATCTAAACATCATTGAAATATATATTATTATAAGTAATAAAAAGATTAAGAATAAAAGTTGAATAATAAAATTTAAGCAATATTTGCTCTTTTAAAATTATTTTTTTAATTCATTGTTTTAATTCTGTGTAAATTTTAATTATTTCATCATAGAATTTATTAACAACAACTTTCCAGTCATAATATTCCTCAGCAATTTTATGCAATATTTCTTTTTTTGATCTTATTTTTTCAATGTTCTCTATTGCATTTTTTATGGCAAGAGAAAAGCATTCTTTATTATTTGAACAAAAGTAAAATCCATTGACACTCTCAAATTCTGGATACATCCCTTTGAATTGGTTGTTTGTTATAACAAATAAGCCTGATGATAAAGCTTCTAAAATTACTAGTGGAAATTTATCACATTCAGATGGGTAAATAAAAATATCACTTCTACCATATATTTCGTATAACTCATTTTCAGGAACTATACCTAAATAATTTATGTTTTTAATTCCTTTAATTAGTTTTTTCATATCATCTACAGCATTACCAGAACCTACTATATTCAATTCAATATTGTCAAAATCTTTAAAATCCATCCAAGCATCAATTAATCTAAAAATTCCCTTGCATTCTTCAATTCTAGCAACAAATAAAAACTTGATTTTTTCACTTTTTTCAATTATTGGTTTAAATTTTTCAGTTTCTACTCCATTCGGCACTGAAATTATCTTTTTATCTGGAAACATCTCCCTTATACCATCTG
>JAVRLK010000068.1:0-4410 GCA_031961545.1 Thermoplasmatota archaeon
TGAATTTTTAAACATCTTTAGAATATTATCATGTTGGGATTGAAAGTGTGTTACGATAATATAAAATCAGATTTTATTAAAACTGAAAACTATCATATTAGGTTAAAGCCTGAGACATCTAAAAAAATTGATTGAAACAATTTCAATCAAAGATATATTTACAAAAATAAGCAGTATGCACTTGAAATCATAATGATTGAAAATATTAAGGAATTTCCAAAGTATCTCTCGGATAACAAAAAAGATCTGGAATTTTATATTCCTGAAATAAAAATAACCAGAAATGATGACAATGAAATCAGAGAAAAGGTAATTTCCATAACACCCGAGGAAAGAAAAAAGAGAAAAATCAACAAATCAACTTTATGGTACCAGCAAAAGAAGATAAAAGAAGGCAAACCTCTTAAGCTGTATCAGAAAACCATTGCAAAGTTGTAAAAATAATACATTTATTTTTTATTGAAAATATGTTCAAATTTCATACAAAATAATCAAATCAAAGAACTATCAATGACTAGTATAATTAAAAAATGAAATTTTAAAGAAAATACTATATTTTATGGATAGATCAAATTAGAAATGCGGATAGTCTGGAAAAATTGGAAAAACTATAAATATTGGATTTTTAATATTTAGTTTTTGAGTGATTGAATGTGCCTGGCCAATTTTTTAAATCAAATATAAAACAGATAACAACTAAGTTATTATCAATTTTGATAATATTAACATTGATTTTCAGTGCTTTTACAATTTTAGGATTTGGTCCTTCTGCAAACAAAATAAATCAATTAAATTCTGGAAAATATTTAGTTTCTAGCTCTATACCCTCCAAGGTTCCATTGGGAAAAATAAATCCAAATCAAATAAATCCCAATTTATTTTATTCTAGTGAACCTGCACCAATGGGAATAGCAGACTATGGTTTAGGTCCTAACAACCAACCATATTCATATACAACAACATCTTTTGAAGGAATAGTTACAATAGATTCACTTTTGACTTATAATGGAAGTATTACAGGAGATCCATATGATATGAGCTTTCAATTGAATGTGAATCTTTACTTTTATAATAGCAATACTGAATATGCTTATTGGATACAGGATATTGCTCATTATGAAACAAATACTCATTATATTTCATTCATCGATAATATCTGGAATGATTCTTCCTACGGTTCTAAAATTTACAACTCATCAGTTCTAGGCTATGGAAATGTGGATTTTAAAGAAGGTTTTTATTATTGTTGGGCTTCGTCCACATTACCTGGAAATGATATTTACTTGTCATTGCCTGCAAACATTGAATTTATGGTAAATTCTCTTGTTAGTTCTTCAGGAACACCTGAAGTTTTATTTGAATACAATGATGGATATGGATGGGTCACTTATGATGTAGTAACTTTTCCTTGGGCAGCTTCTTTGACAACATATCCTGTATTTTATGTTGATGGGTACAATTACGAACCTGATGGAAACTTTTTTGATGCAGAACTAATAATGGGTGGACCTTACAGTGGTTACCAAACATACATAGAATATGGTCAAGTTAATATGGAACTTTTGTATTATAATGGATATAACTATCAAGAAATAGAAAATGCATATAATTTTGGCTCTCATACAGCTGAAGGTATTAGCAACGTTATAGCAAACGGATATTATTATCCTCAAAATGGTACTGCATTCGTTCAGATAACAGCAGGTTCAGGTTCATTACAACAGATTTGGAATAGTAACTTCATGAGTATCTTTCAAATCAATTTCCCAATTCAATCAGGTTCATTTTATTTAAATAACACACTCTACACATTTAATAATGGAAAACTAATTTTAACTTTAGCACCTAATCCATCAAATGGATATTACACCATTTATCTATACAATAATTCAGGAACCCTTATCTATAATTCCAATATCTACATAAGTGCAGGTACTACTTTTATCTTATCACTATATTTAGTGAGTTTTTACGAAACTGGACTACAAGGAACTCAATGGTTTGTAAATTTGAATGGCCTTACAATAACAACAACAGGAAATAATATTGAATTTGCAGAACCTAATGGAACATATTCGTATTATATTCAAAATAGTGGGAGTTATTTCCCTAATCCTTCTAACGGAAATATAACAGTTAATGGACAAAATGTTTTCATTTCAGTAACGTTTACCATGATAACATCCCAAACATTTACTCTTACCTTTATTGAAAATGGTCTTCCACCTGGAACATTATGGTCAGTAACATTGGTGTCATTAATAACATTTAAAGAATCCACAATATATAGTTATGGCAATGAGATAACATTTTACATTCCTTCTGGAACATATTATTATTATGTGTCTGCATGTACAAATTCTTTTGTTTCATCGAATTCTTTTGTTCCGTTGATTTCAGGTAACGAAGGCAATATAACACAAAATACAGTTCAATATATAACATTTTTACCATCCAAATATCCATCAATTTCTGTGGGTGCTCAACCTTTTGATGTAATTTATGACCCAGTAAATGGATATATTTATGTAAGTAATTATAACGAAAGTGATGTGTATGTTTTCAAAGGCACAAATTTAATCTCTATTATTCCAACCAGTTTATATCCTAGAAAAATGGTTTATGATCCAGCCACCAATTTGATCTTCTTGTTAACCAATTCTAGTTTAGAGATAATTGACCCTGTTACAAATTATGCATATCCAATACTTAATGGTTATTGGTTAGATCTTGCCATAGATTCAAGTGGTACCTATATTTATGTAACTGGAATTTATAACATTACAGTAATAAAAATAATAAATGCTTATAACTTCCAAATAAATACAATACCGCTAAGTTTTGATCCCATAAATATTGCATATAACAATCAAAATGGATATTTATACGTAACTTCATCTCAAAATTATTTAAACACAGGAAATGTATCTATAATAAATCCTCAAACAGGCTCTATTTTAGCAACAATTGTCTTGAATTACTACCCAACATATATTCTCTTCGATCCTATAAACAATAATGTTTATGTTACGGGTTTTGTGATCAATACTAAGGCAATAGGGTTAAACTGGCTATCATCCCCTGGATATTTATCCATAATAAATGGATTCATTTTAACCAAACAAATCAGAGTAGGATTAGCTCCATTATGGTTAGCAAACGATAACTTAGGAAATATTTTTGTTTCAAATGGTGCATCTGATAATATTACTGAAATAAGTGGTTCTACTAACAATGTAATTGGTAACTTTTTAGCAGGAAACAGTCCGAATGGTATTGCCTATAATTCTAGTGGGGGAATTCTATATGTGACAGATTTTTATTCAAATAATTTAACAATGATTCAAATTACTTATCCTATCAAATTCACTGAAAATGGACTACCTTTTGGAACAAAATGGTATGTAAATTTAAGTAACGGACAATCATTTTCTTCTTCTAGTGATACAATTATATTTTATGAACCAAATGGAGATTATTCATACAGTATAGCAACAGTTAACAAGATATATGCACCAAAAATATCATCAGGAACATTCACAGTGAGTGGAACAAATGTTGAAATTTCAATAACATTCTATGAAGTTACATATAACATAACATTTACAGAAAACGGACTACCATCTGGAACAAAGTGGTATGTTAATTTGAGCAATGGACAATCATTCTCATCAACAAATTCAACAATAACATTTAAAGAGCCAAATGGAACATATTCATATACCATAGCAACAAATAACAAGATATATGCACCAAAAATATCATTAGGAACATTCATAGTAAATGGAGTAAATGTTCAGATATCAGTAACATTCTACGAAGTTACATTTACAGTAATGTTTGTAGAATCTGGTTTGCCTTCAGGAACAATTTGGTATGTAAATCTGAGTAATGGTCAAAACTCTGGACCAATAACAGGCCCATCATATTCATATTCCCTACCAAATGGAACATATTCATATACTATAGCAACAAATAATAAAGTATTTGCTCCTAAAACATCTCAGGGTTCATTTACAGTTAATGGTGCTAATGTTGGAATATCAATAACATTCTACGAAGTTACATATAACATAACATTTACAGAAAGTGGTTTGCCCTCTGGAACAAAGTGGTATGTTAATTTGAGCAATGGACAATCATTTTCATCAACCACAAATACAATAAGTTTCAATGAAACGAACGGTACATATTCATATAGTATAGCAACGGTTAACAAGATATATGCACCAAAAATATCATCAGGAACATTCATAGTGAATGGAACAAATATCCAGATATCGATAACATTCTACGAAGTTACATATAACATAACATTTACAGAAAATGGTTTACCATCTGGAACAACATGGTCAGTAACATTGAATGGAACTACAAAATCCACAAATTCTACCACAATAATGTTTCAGG
>JAVRLK010000068.1:4510-5709 GCA_031961545.1 Thermoplasmatota archaeon
ATAACATTCTACGAAGTTACATATAACATAACATTTACAGAAAATGGTTTACCATCTGGAACAACATGGTCAGTAACATTGAATGGAACTACAAAATCCACAAATTCTACCACAATAATGTTTCAGGAGACTAATGGCACATATGTTTTCACAATTAAATCAATTAATGGTTATTCTATTAGCCCTACGACTGGAACAATCCTAGTAAATGGGAAAAATGTGAATAATCAGATAAATTTCACTGTTTTAACTTACAATGTAACATTTACTGAGAATGGATTATCTTCTGGAACAACTTGGGCCGTAATGTTGAATGGAAAAGCATTTAATGGAGAGTCAATAAATAAAACATTAAGTTCTTCAACAAATACAATGACATTTAACGTTCCAAATGGAACTTATTCATATATTATCCAAGGCATATCTGGATACAAAGCTAGCAATTATTCAGGTAGTATAATAGTTTCTGGCAATACTATTAAAATACAAATTACATGGACAATTATTACATATCCAATAACAATAACACAGACTGGAATTCAAAATGGAACAGAATGGTCAGTTACACTTACAGGAACAACATTTAATGGACAATACATTAATACAACATTGACTTCAACAACAAACACAATAACATTTTACGAACCGAATGGAACATATTCATATATAATACATCTTCCTTCTGGATATCAGGGTACTAACTTAACAGGTACTACATCTATTAGTGGTACAACTGCTACAATACCAATAAAAGCACAGGCACCTATGAACTATATGTTATTCATAATAATTGGAATTGTTGTAGTAATAGTGATAATAGGTGCATTTGTAGGATTAAGAATGAGAAAACCAAAATCAAAAAGCCAAAAAGAATGGAAACCTGAAGAAAAGAAATAAATTTCCTCTTTTTTTATTTTTTATTCTATTTCCATAAATAGACTTATGTTTTAATCAAAAATGATTTCATACTATTTTTAGTATGCGATATGTTGTCTGAGATCATATCACAAATATTTATATTTTATTCTTTGTAATATTATATATTAGTCCAGATTAAGGTTCATTTTTTGGTATGTATCTATATCCCCGAAATAAAAGTGGGGCTGCCCGGATTTGAACCGGGGTCTCAGGCTCCCAAAGCCCGTAGGATACCAAGCTACCCCACAGCCCCTTACTTTGAGGAAATTATGAGAAATGTG
>JAVRLK010000069.1:0-5603 GCA_031961545.1 Thermoplasmatota archaeon
TTTTCTCATCTATAACATCATCCGGTTTTCCCTTTGAATAAATCTTACCTTCTGAAAGAACTATTACCTCATCACTGTACCTAATTGATAAATTTACATCATGCATTGTTATGATTATTGTTCTTCCCTCCTTCACCATTTTCTTTATTAATTCAAGCATGTTCAGCTGGTATTTTATATCAAGGTTTGATGTTGGTTCATCCATAAGTATTATTTGGGCATCCTGTGCAAGTGCCATGGCTATGATTGTTCTCTGCCTTTCACCACCTGATATTTCCCTGATAGATTTCATTTTAAGTTCCTCAAGACCTGTTACTTTAAGTGCCCATTCAATTTTTTCATAATCCTCATCATCTAATGTTTCAAGGAGAGCTTTGTGAGGAAATCTTCCCGTGCTAACAATATCAAAAACAGTGAAATCAAAACCCGGCTCGAAATTCTGAGGGACATATGCTATCAATTTTGCCATTTCCTTTCTCTGCATTTTCAAAACATTTTTTCCATTAACAATTACCTCACCCATATCCGGTCTTAAAATACCGGCAATTACTTTTAAAAGGGTTGTCTTACCGGATCCATTTGGACCTAGAATTGATAGAATTTTTCCATTTTCAACATTAAAATCAATATTTTTCAGAATCTTTTTACCGTTGTATGAAAAATTGATATTTTTTATTTGAATCATATATTCACCTCCAGTACCTCTTTTCCCTTATGATAAGGAATATGAAAATTGGTATTCCTACAATTGATGTTATAATACCAACAGGAAGTTCCTCTATTATATCGATAGATCTTGCAATTGTATCGGCTATAACAAGGTATGCACCACCAAGAAATATTGATAATAGAATAAGATCCCTGTTTTTCGGACCTATAATCAATCTAATCATATGTGGAATTATAAGACCAACAAAACCAATTATACCGGAAAATGATACAGATATTCCCGTTATCAGGGATGTTAAAACAATGAATGTTATTCTCCTTTTTTTCACATCTATGCCCAGAGAATAAGCATGATCATCACCAATCATCATGGCATCAAGATCCCTTGAAAGTATTACAATCACAATTAAAACAGGTATTATAACAATATAAGATAGATAAACTTCATTCCATTCTGCACCGCTGAAACTTCCCATAAGCCAGTAAAAAACAGTCTGTAGATCCTGTCCACCAAAGTACATTGTGATTGCAAGTAGAGCGCTCAAGAAAAGCGATAATCCAAGACCAACGAGGAGAATATTTTCAGCTCTCAGATCTCCTGATAAACTTGCAATTAAAAATACAAGAAGCATGGTTAAAATTGCTCCTATAAAAGCAAATAATGAAATAAAATAAAAGTTAATTGCAACAAATGAAAAAACTATCGCAATCGCTGCGCCCAACCCTGCACCTGAAGCTATTCCTGTAACATAAGGATCCGCAAGAGGGTTCCTGAAAACACCCTGCATGATTGCACCAGAAACGGATAAAGCTGCACCAACAATAAATGCAAGCAATATTCTTGGCAATCTTATATAAATTATTATTTTTGAATAGACAGATGCATTAGGATTGAGAAATGAACTAAAAATATCATAAAGGGGAATATTCACAGGACCAAAGGCAAGTGATAGAACTACAGCTAACAAAGATAGAACAATGCCCAGCGCAAAGTATAACCTGTTCCTCATTCAAAAAACTTTAAATAAATCAAGTATATTTTCTTTTTGTCAAATAAACTTGAAAGGTGATAAAATGAAGAGTGTATGGACATGGACAGTTGTTGTAATTCTAGTGATTGCATCGTTCAGCGGTGGATACATCATCAGTTACTATGGAAAACAGGGGAGTTCACAGGAACAGCAAAACAATGTAACAAAGTATGTTACCGTTATGGATGATGAAAACAATATTGTATATGTTAAACAGCCTGTTGAGAGAATTGTTTCTCTTGCACCCTCATGCACTGAACTTGCATTTGCACTTGGAGCGGGAAACAAAATTGTTGGTGATACAATATATGATACATTTCCTCCTGCTGCACAGAACATAACAAAGATAGGCGGTGTTACAAACGTTTCTGTTGAAAAGGTTGTGGCATTGAAACCAGATCTTGTCCTTGCATACGATGACTTTGATCCTCAGGCTGTTCAGGAATTAAAAAGTTTAGGAATACCTGTCATAATTTTCAACCCTCCAACAATGCTTTCAATCGAGCATGATCTTATGATCCTCGGTCTCGCAACAAACACTACATCAAATGCAACAAAATTGATAAATTTGATTACAAAAACTGTAAACAGCATTGAAAATGTTACATATAACATACAGAATAGAACAACAGTTTTTTATCTAGGATGGTACAACCCCATTTGGACAGCTGGACAGGGTACATTCATAAATGATCTTATAACGCTTGCTGGAGGAATAAACGTTGCCTCAAGCGGCTATTCCTGGTATACAATTAGTAAGGAAACACTTGTTATGGATAATCCACAGTACATACTCGTATCACAATCCCAGTCCTATCTTATAAGTGCAATTGAAAATGATTCAACACTTTCAAACATAACAGCAATGAAGGATAAAAATTTCATAGTTCTTCTCGATATTTATCTACAGCAACCTGGGCCTCAGATGTTTGTTGGTCTCGTTTTGCTTTTCGAAAAGCTTTATCCACAGTACGCATCAAGCATTACTCCCCTGACATTGAATGAAATTTTCCCGGGAACATAGAATGACACATGTTTATCACATAACTGCATTTCCGGACAAATCCTCTTATCTATTTTTTTATGGATGCAACTGGGATTGTGATTTCTGCATATTGAAAAAGAATAAATATGATATACATCTCGAAAGTTATAGAGATAAGGAAATAAAATTTCTATCTGTGAATGAAGTTCTGGATATTTTAAAGAAAAATGGTATAGTGGAGGTTTTTCTTGGAGGAGGAGAACCTACAATAGATCCTGATCTTGAAAATCTAATGATAAAAATGAAGGAAAATGGAATTAGAATAAATGTCTTAACAAATGGAGAACTTTTAACAAAAAACATTGTGGATCTTGCCGATTCAATTGCATTTTCCATAAAAACGATTGATGATGAAAAGCATATGAGAATTGTGCACAGGTCAAATAAAAAATCCATTGAAAATTTAAAAAAACTTTACAACCAAAAGTTTAGATTTGAAACAGTTTTGATAAAAAATTTGCTAGACTGTGATAATGTTTTACAAATTGTTAATTTTCTAAAAGAATTCCCTGGTAAGATTTTCATTAGGATTGATCCTGTTATACCAATAAACAATAATTTTGTTAGACCGGATGATGAATATGTTGACGATTGCATAAAGAAAATTAATGATGGAAAAGTTTATGCCTATAGAATAATGAAAAAGGAAAAGAGTGCAAGGATGCTGTATCCATGATTGTTATTTTACTTCTTGCCATAATAGTCGATTTTATTGGTGAATATCCGAGTATTGTTCATCCTGTTGTATGGGTAGGTAAAATAATTGAATTCTTTGATAAAAGGAGAAAGAAGAGGTCAAAGTATGTGGAATTTTTTGAAGGAATGATACTTGAAATTTTTACAATTATTTTCTTTGTTCTTCTTCTCTATTTCCTCTTTTGTTATTTTAAAAATTCGATCGCAGGTATAATCCTACAGGTATTCTTTCTTAAGGCCTCATTTTCAATTTTCTCTTTAATAAGGCATGTGAAAAGGTGCGCAATTGATGATACGGAAAAATTGAGAAAAAATGTTTCAATGATCGTCAGCAGGGATGTAATTAATCTGGATAAGGAGCATTTATATTCTGCCGCAATAGAAAGCGGTGCAGAAAACATTGTTGATTCAATGTCTCACCCCTTTTCTACTTTATTTTCTTTGGAACAATAGGGGCTTTTGTTTACAGAATAACAAACACGTTTGATGCAATGGTTGGGTATAGAAATGAAAAATACGAATATTTTGGAAAATTTGCAGCAAGGCTTGATGATATTGCAAACTTCATACCTGCAAGAATTACAGGCTTCATATTCTTGTTATTAAAACCAAAAAATGTCATGGAAAAATTAAAAAAGTACAGAAAATTGAAAATAAATGGCATGTACACAATGGCATCCATGGCTGGCGTATTGAACGTTACACTTGAAAAGATAAACTCTTACAGGATTGATGGAAAAAATTATCCAACAATGGATGATGTTTTAAGATCGATAAGGTATATTGGAATTGTTACAACAATATGGTTGATTATTGTAATAGGGGTGCTCTTATATGGTTTACCATGGTGGTGCAAGGGAATATGAAAAAAATATGATGGATTTTTCGTTCTCCGCAAATCCTCCAGGATATGGACTATACCGATTAGGTCAGAGAAAATCAATCTGTCCTTATCTCTCCCTCGTGAGATACCCTTTCAGGAATCGAGACAAATCGAGAGGGTCAAATCAATAATCCTCCCTAGTCTCTCTCTAGAGAGATAACCCTTTTTTAGTATTTTTAGGCATTCTACGATTTTTTTTAGTCAATGTTTTAGTCAATTTTTCTTCTTTTCTTTTTCTCTCTCTCGAGGGATACCCTCGAATTTTCGGAAATTTTCGGATAGAAATTAGGAAGATAGTATTATTTTTCGGTAGAATTTTCCGTGCCATGTAGTTTGATTTCTAAATGTCTAAATGGAATAGTCAATAATCCCTAATCCCTTCGAGATATACGTACCTCCAAGGATCATTTTTGATAAGTCGTTGAAATACAATTTCCCCCTTATCGAATGCCTTTCTGCGAAAACGTTCAGAAAAACATGGGAATCGTGGCTCTTATTTTCCTACCCTCAGCATCCGCTTGAGATAGCGCTTTCGCAAGGGCATGACCAATTGACTGAACTGAGGTATTATGCAAATCTTCCATTTTTAGAAGAAGACCTCAAGGGTATGAGGCAGTTTGTTGAGGGGTGGATATAGTTATCTTGGCTATACCATTCCTATTATGAAATACTTTCACAAAGTATTTGCATTATTGCATTCCAAAGTAATATTTTTATTGGATCCGAAAGTTAACAATCATTTTCCTTATTACTTAGTCATATCAATAAAGGATACTTCAACTACTAATATTAGATGCTGAACTAGCGGACTGTGGTGATTTCCTTAATAATTTTACGAAAATCAATTCGACGGTTAATAATGGACAATTTTTCAATATTAATAACTGCGACTCTCTTCTATTCTGAAATATAGAATGCTTTCCCAGTTAATGTAAGTATCATCTACTATTAGTACGTCTTTGCCTATTCCTTTTATTGTTCCTCGTAGAGGTTCAGTTCCACCGGCATCCACGATAATCCTAGGCATCATCATCAAACCGGGGTATGTTCTAGAAGAGAAAATATATAGATCGCTGACCAGATCTTCAGTGGTTTCCATTTCATAAGACCTGTCAAGTAACACTGGAATCACTGGCAAAATATAAACAGGGGGAAATATAAAAGAGATGGGAATCACAATGGTTTCGCCATATGACAGAAGAAATGATTGATTGTAAAGATTTGGTTCTACAGATGCTCCAAAATAAGCCATATAAAATATAACAGTGAACCAAAAATA
>JAVRLK010000070.1:0-5232 GCA_031961545.1 Thermoplasmatota archaeon
TATCACAATTACTAAAACAATTCCAATTATTATGAATAACATATTGTTCATAGGTGCCTGTGCTTTTATTGGTATTGTTGCAGTTGTACCACTAACAGTTGTAGTTCCTGTTAAGTTAGTTCCCTGATATCCGGAGGGTAGATGTATTCTATATGAATATGTTCCATTAGGTTCGTAAAATGTTATTGTGTTTGTTGTTGAAACCAATGTTGTGTTAATGTATTGTCCATTAAATGTTGTTCCTGTAAGTGTAACTGACCATTCTGTTCCATTTGGAATTCCATTCTGCATTATTGTTATTGGATATGTTATAATTGCCCATGTTATTTTTATATTAATTATATTGCCAGAAACTATTATACTACCTGAATAATTGCTAGCTTTATATCCAGATATGCCTTGGATCATATATGAATAAGTTCCATTTGGAACGTTAAATGTTATGGAATTTGCTGAAGAACTTAATGTTTTATTTATTGATTCTCCATTAAATGCATTTCCATTTAACATAACTGTCCATATTGTTCCGGAGGCTAGTCCATTTTCATTAAATGTTACATTGTAAGTTAAAACTGTGAATGTTACGTGAGTATTCACATTATCACCATTTACTACTATTGTTCCAGTGATAGGGCTAATAGAATAACCATTAATTGGTATAATTGTGAAAACATATGTTCCATTTGGTTCCTGAAACATTATTGTTGTAGAATTTGTGGATTTTGTAGTTCCATTCAATGTTACTGACCACTTTATTCCTTGGGGTAATCCATTTTCCGTGAACGTTACACTATATGTTATTTCGTAGAATGTTATTGATTTCTGAACATTTGCTCCATTTACAGTAAATGTTCCGGATGATATATTTGGTTTATATATCTTGTTATTCGTTGCTATAATGTATGAATATGTTCCATTTGGTTCTTTGAATGTTATTGTTGTGTTTGCTGATGTAAATGATTGTCCATTGCTCAAATTAACATACCATGTTGTCCCTGAAGGTAATCCGCTCTCTGTGAATGTTATTGTATATGTAACAAGTGAGAATGTTATTGATTGTGTAACGGCAGCCCCGTTTACTGTGAATGTTCCTGATAATGGACCTGGTGCATAGTTCTTGTTAACTGTTGCTATTGTGTACGAATATGTTCCATTCGGTTCACTGAAACTTATTGTTGAATTTGTTGAAAAAGAGTTAATTACGTTACTAATGTTTACGTACCATTTTGTACCAGCTGGTAACCCATTTTCAATGAATTCCACATTATATTTTACAATAGAAAAAGTTATGAATATGGTTAAATTGGTTCCATTAACTATTAACTCTCCCACTGATGGTATTGGTTCAAACACTTTATTATTTATTGCAACTGTATAATTATATGTTCCATTTGAAAGGTAAAATATTATTGTTGAACTATTTGAAGAAACGTTCTGGGCATTACTTAAATTTACATACCATATTGTTCCTGGTGGTAATCCACTTTCAACAAACTTAACCTGATATTTTTTTATATTAGGTATTACACTGACATTGTAAATTTCCATAGGAGTTAGGTTTAAATAAAACTTTTTTGAAAAAGTATCATTAGAGATTTCCAGTAAATAATACCCCGGTTTCAAAAATATCCTGAAATGCCCCTCATAAACATTGATTGTAGCATTGTTTATTTTAACTACAGGATTGTTTATTGATGTAAAGCCATTTATTGTGGCTGAAAGGTTTTCCATGCTAAAGTTTTTGTAAACAAGTATACCTTCACCATATGTGGAAATGTATAAAGATTTGTTTGCAAACTCTGCAAATGTAACAAAGCCTGATGCAAGATTATAGCTAATGTCATGCCAACTATAACCATAATCTGTGGATAAATAAATACCATCGCTTGATGTTGCTATTAAGGGATAGCCGGTGATGTTTAAATAATAAAGCATAACTGAGTTGAATATTCCATAATTTATTAAATTATCAAACATTGAAGGTATGTGGGTAAAATTTTTTCCATAGTCTTCGCTCAGGTAAATTTGTGTGCCACCTCCATAAAAGGGAATTATGTTTGCCGAAACCGAAACAATACTGGTGTTTCCTGGATCCACGGCAATTGAATCTATGTATCCATTCACACCCTGAATGAGAGAAAGAGTGTTATTCTCAAGCATATAAAGGCCATTCGTTGTGCCTATTAAAAATACATTTGGTTTAACCATCGCAACAGTTGTTTCATTTTTTGGAGTATTATTAACGAGATACCATTTAATTCCATAATCTATTCCTTTATATAGACCTCCAGGTAAAGGTAAATATACATTAGAATGATTGAAGGGATCTGCGTAAAAAATTGATGCCGCTCTAAGATAATTGGCGTTGTTACTTAAAGGAAAAACTTGAAATGTAAAACCACCATCATTGGAAATCATAGGACCGCATCCACGTGGCAGAGCATATACCCAGCTTGAGTTGTAGGGATTTACATAAACATTTGTGTTTTCCCCAGTATTTATTGGTATTGGTGGTGAATTTCCACCTATCCATACCTTCCCCCAATCATAAGAAATCCATGCACTGTAATCCTGCATATCTGTTAAAATTAACTCACCATTGCTACTTATTGAAAACTCGTAAATTAAAAGATCCGATAAATCCCCGTTAATTGAATGCCAGGTTACGCCATAATCGTTACTCTCAAACAACCCCTGATCGCTTCCAATAATTAAAATCCTATCATTTCTGGGATCGATTGCCATTCCCATATTATCCGTGTCCTGGGGACCTGGAGTAAAAGTTTTACCACCATCCGTTGAATATGCTTCATAGCCTGCCCCATAAGCCCAAACCCTGCTTTCATTTAAAGGATCAAAGAATATTGCTTTGGTATTGCCAGCGTTAATGTCTTGAGTGAAATTTATTCCTCCGTTATAAGATACTAAAGTTTGTGCTTTGTAATTCAAATTTGCAAAAATACCAAGTGAAAGATAGACAATAGAAGAATTCCAAGGTGATGCGCTGACTGCCCATACATCATAGGAAATGTTCTGGAAGTTGTGAACAGCAGACCATGATTGACCTAGGTTATCCGATCTGTAAAGAACCATATTTTGTTTTGAGAAAGCATAAATAGTGTTTCCTGAAATTGAAATTGATTTAATTTCTGGCTGTGGAAATATTACTTTCCAAGTTCTTCCGGAATCATTACTCATTATTACCCCCTGATCCGATCCTGCAAATATTTTTCCATCCGCATATGTAAAATCTTTTGCAAAGGTATAATTTGAAACTTTTTGCCAATATCCACCACCATCATATGTTTCATAAATGCCATATAACCAAAATCCAACCAACAAATTTTCTGGATTAGTTTCGTTCATATAAAGAGCTGTTGCAATACTAAAAGGCAATCCGTAATCTATGGGTGTCCAGTTCAATCCTCCATTCACAGTCTTGTATACTCCTCCCGCACCATAAGGACCAGAATCGCCTGGACCTTCCGTACCTGATGCAATATAAATGATATTGGGATTGAGATCATCTATACATATTAGACCTATATGACCCGATGCATATTGAAAATTACCATTGATTTGATGCATTTGAGGGTAATTTTGAGGATTTGGTATAAAAGCAGGTCCAACTCTTTCCCATGGATAGTCATAACTTGTTATTGGATATAAAAAGGGTGGGGACAAGGTAATATTGAGATACTGGACGCTTTTCGTTAAATTTACGGTGGTAAAGTTAAATCTATAATAGGGATTGTCAACAAAAACGTTATGTGGACCAACGTTCAAAGACACAGATAAATAGCCATTTGAGCTCAAGGTTTCTCCATCAACCGTTATATAAGAATCGTTCCTTGGTGAAACATTGATAATCAATTTACCACTTTCCCCTAGATTCTTTTCAGTAAAATTGGTAGGCTGTAATATTCCATTTATCCACACAGAGGGCATTACATTGTTGGGTGGTAAATCTCTAACTCTCACCAATTCAACCGTAATTGATTGTACTACACCATCAAAACCAACCTGTGCAGGATATTTTGGTGCATTTCTATCTATAGGTTGCTTTGTATTGTACAATTGATTGTTAAGATATTGTATTGATGAAGAATTTGAAAGGATGCGAATTGAATATAAACCCGAATTAACTTCCGTTCTGACAAAATATCCATATGTACCACCACAACAGTTTGCCTCTCCGCTTTGATTCCACTGGTCAGGATATGTATTTCCACATGCCTCTCTAATAAACGTCCCAGAGTATCCATTTGTAAAGGGTTGTGAAATATTGAAGAATCCAATATTGTTACAACAGCTTGTTGAATAAATAAATGCCTCAAATATTGAACCTGGTCCAAACTTTTCCTTTGAAACCATGTATCCAATACCATTAAAATTAAGGTTCAAACTATTATCTATCATAACACTTGTGTTTGTACTGTTAATCCATTTCGTTTTGTTCAATTGATTTCCCTCGAAGTTATCGTAAAATGGAAAAACATACATTCCATTATCATACTTACCGTAAGGATTTGTGAACTGTGGTGCCTCACCAACAGTCTTGCCATTAAAAAAGTTTGTTGTTTTGTTACCAAATCCAACGTATATTGTTACGTTCTTGTTGTAATATAATGGCTCTTCTATTTTCAACCAGAATATTGAATATGATGTTAAATTTGCGTCCTCAAGCCAGCTTGGTATTATAGAACCATTTGGATAAAAAAATATAACATTCTGTAAATTGTATGCTTCATAATTGGAATATAGAGTATTATTCAAAAGAATTACTTGTTGAAATGGAGGATTTATTGTCTTATTCTGTGTATTTTCAATATTTATAGGAAAATAATAAATAACACCATTGGGGATTACAGAAGGATTGGAACTCCCAAAGTATTTTATATTTGATAAAATTTTATCCATATTTGCTGTATTTTTATGATTTTGTGCAATTCCAAGAGTTAAATTTTCTGAAACAAGAAAAATTTGCATCAGCAGTAAAAGCACTATGAAGAAAGATAAAATTACTATAATTTTGTCCCCTTTATCACTTTTCTTTTTCATTGCAAAAAATATTTTTTACAACTTTATAAATTTTTTTATTATTTCAGTATCTCCGAAAGGATGGAATAATTTTCTTAAAACATGATATTTCCGTTTTCCATTTTTGTAATTTTGACCTTTGGTAATTTGATAGAAACATTTATTAATAGGATATCCATTGTATATCCTATG
>JAVRLK010000071.1:0-5174 GCA_031961545.1 Thermoplasmatota archaeon
TTAATAAATTAAAAAATTTATGAAAATTCCTTCAGACCATTGATGATCTTTGTAATTTCCTCTATTTTTTTGTTCAGGTCAGCTTCAAGTTCCTTTACTATTTCAGAGAAAGGTTTTGCAAGCTTGTACTTGTAAACAGGTCTTCCCTTTCCTTCCTTCTTAATCTCTCTCTTTGTGATCCATCCCTTGTTTTCCAGCCATTGCATGGCTATTGAGACCTCTGGCTGTCTTAACCTTGCTGTTCTTTCCACCTCAACAGACGTTACCTCGTCTGAGTTTTTAAGATAAACTATGGTCCTTGCAATGTTTTTCGGTAAACCTGCATCCATCAAATATTTTACAAGCCTTTCATCGTTATCCGTAAATTCCGCCATACGATCACCTAATTATTATATACCTTTATAATATATAAGCTTTTCTAATAACACCAATTAATTAAATTCTAAAAAGGATAAAAATTAAATATTAATTTAATGATTAACACAGGAATATGGAAGAAAATGTTAGAGAAAGATGCCCCACGGGTATAGAAAGTCTGGATAACATACTGAATGGAGGAATACCCAGGGGGAATTCTGTTCTGATAACAGGTGCCGCTGGAACAGGTAAAACAACATTAAGCATTGAGTTCCTTGTTAGGGGAGCATTGATGGATGAAAAGGGTCTTTACATATCCGTAACAGAGGTATCTGAAAAATTGATAGAGAACATGATCACGTATGACTTCTTCTCAAAATCAAAAATTAAAGAAAAAATTATTTTTGTGGATATGCCGGATATTTACAATGAATTATCTTTGAATCGATTGAGATTTTCGCTGGAAGATATTAATTTGATCATTGAAAAGATTGTTGATATAATCAAGAAAAATAACATAAAAAGGGTTGTTATAGACTCAATAACATCCATATGTTATAGGTTGCAAACGGAAGAAAAAATAATGGAATTCATACTCAAATTATCAAAGGAACTATCTGAACTTGGATGCACAACACTTATGGTTTCAGAATTGCTCCCAACAGCAAAGGGTTATTCACAGTACGGTGTTGAGGAGGCAATTGCCGATGGTATAATTTTACTGGGGAACCTTGAAAGAAAAGGTGATCTTCTTAGAACTTTGAGAATAGTGAAAATGCGCGGCACATCCCATTCCAGGGCAACATATGTTCTTGATATTACTAGCATAGGTATTTTACTTGTTCCCCTTCTGAAAGGCGGTGGTGAAACACAGTTATGAACATAAATGAATTTATAAAAAAATATGAATCATACAAGGATCCAACAACAATATCATTGCAATTATCGATATCAACATACTTTGATGCAATAAGGGCAATAGTTGAGAACATATCAAAGGATATGGACTTTCAGATCATTTACATTTCATCAACAATACCATCAAAAAACATAATGAATGTTCTTGATGTTTTTGGCATAGATCATTCAAACATGTTTTTTGTTGACTGTATATCGTATACAATGATGACAGCATCCGTGCAGGATGAAAAGGTTGCCTATGTGGAAAGTCCAACAATGCTCGAAACCGTTATGCTTAAAACACAGTACATAATTAAAAAGTTTATAACAAAAAAGGCCCTTGTTATAGTTGATTCAATAAATTCTCTCGCCATACACAACGATATTAGGATACTGTCTGAATTCCTCCATCTTTTTGTAACATATTTAAGATCTGAAAATGTCTATTTTATAATATTTTCAATGAAGGAGCAGAGCGGTCCGGATCTTGTTAACATAATGAACCTTGTAAGTGATGAAATACTTTTTTTGGATTAAATGTAAAAAATAAATGGTAAAATGAATGGGACAAGTATTGTTATTATTACACCGGATCCGAATGAAACTATTGCTGATTCTGAACCAAGCTGTAATTTAATGAAGGGTAGGGTTGTGTCCATGGCTGTTGCACCACCACAACCTATAAGTGCATACTTACCAAACCTTGAAATGAAGGGTGAGAAAATTATTGTGAACTGTTCCCTAAGTATATTAACAAGGAAGCCCAGAGAACCGTAAAATGGGCCGTATGTTATTCCTAAAAATGGACCGGAAAATGTGTACCAGCCAAGGGATGCAAGTACCATGATGGATGGTTTTAAACTTAGGTTGAATATGAAAATTAATGGTAAGGAAAATATTATTCCTGAAAAAGATGAAACAATTGATAGTGCAATATCCCTTGCATATTTTTTTATTTCCTTTATTTTTAAATCTATCTCATAACCTATCAGGAAAAGAAGAAGATACAGAAAAATATCGTAACTGAAATTTATTTTGAAAAATTGTGAAAATATTCCTCCCAAAGAAAGGAAGATTAAAACAAGAACAGTCCACCTGTAGTTGTATTTCTCCTTAACCTTTTTTTCAAAACTTTTTTTTAGAAAAAGAAAACCTATTATTGTTGTTCCAAACATTGATGTTAATGTGAAAAATAATGAAAGTGGAATGATTTCATAATATTTTAATAAAGAATAACTCAAAAATGATCCAATGAAGAAAATAAGAATCAATATTGTTACCATTATAGAATAATCAATACCTTTTATGAAATTTTTATTTTTAGGGAAATAGATACGGTGAAGAACAATACCTGAAAGAATTGAAACAATGCTCCATATACCTATTGCATTTATCATGTTTCAGAAAGCTTCCTCTATTTTGATAGTTCCATCCTGGAAATTTATGTTGTATATCCTGTTCACTTCAAGCCTGAAATTAAACTTTTCAAAATCCACTTCCCCAACCCAGAATTCAAGAACAGTTCTGTTCTGTTGAATAAATGGAAACTTTGAAGGATCCTCAAGGTATTTCATCAATCTGTTAACATATTCCTGTATTGAGTCCCTGTGTTCAATTTCCACAACACTCTTATCACTTTTTCCACCTATTGTTTCGAAAACAATCCTTCTTCCATCTATTCCATTCATTTCCTCTGACTGAATTTTAACAAGTTTAGCCAGCATTAATATTATGAAAGAATAACAATTATTAAACATTTCCATCCGAAAAGATTTTTTATAGTTTCACATTATTTATGATTCATTATGTTGCAATTGATTGTTTCCCTTTCCGGTCTAATTCTTTCCATTGTTCCCATCGCTGTTCTAACAATGAAAATGAAAAACATGTGGAAAAATTATATATTATTATACATATTTCCATTCCTCACTTTCCTCTCCATGCTCATTTATGTTGTTGAAAATGATAAAATTTATTTAACGTTGGCATACGTATTTCAGATGCTTTTCTTTCTAAACATTTACAGGTCATACCTTAGAAAAGAATTATTTTTCTCTCTTGCTGTACTATCAACAATAATGGATCTTTCATTGATCTTTTCATTCTATTTTGCCACCTTTAACCTAGTGGAAATAGTTAAGAAAAAGTTACAGGAAAAGTCTGGATCAATCTTCGTAATACTTTCCATGCTCTTCTTTGATTTTTCATTAATTTTGCAGATAGTTTACATATTCCAGAATCAGAATTATTTGAACATTTACACATCATCACTTTTCCTTCTTGGTCTTCTATTGTTCATAATACCATCCCTTAGGGTGGTGTGGGAGAAAAGATGAGAAAAAACAGATCTGAAAACAGGATAATATTCGATATACTTGTTTTTGTTGAGAAGAATGAATGCTCCCTATCATCCATTCTCAGGAACGTGAACCTTCCACATTCAAAGTTTAAGGAAATTGAAGATTATTTAATAAAAAGGAATTTGATAGAAAAGGTTGTGAAGTCTGACAGAATTTACTATAGAATCACAGACAGGGGAAGGGAACTGTTAACAGAATACAGAAAATTTAAAGAACTTCTTGACATGTACGGTCTTGAACCATAAATGGTGATTGGATGGAAAAGAGGATCATTGATATTTCATCAATAATACTTTCAAGAACATTTTATGCATTGAACTGGTATAACATATCACCACTTTACAGTTTCATAGCATTATCCCTATCAATATCCTTTGGTGAACTTGGTCTTGTACCAGCATTCTTTCTTCTTGGTGCAGGGATATTCCAGATACCTGCTGGAATAATATCCTACAAGATAGGTCCAAAAACAACAGCCATGCTTGGTATGTACATTCTTTCATTATTCACAATCCTTTCAGCATTTTCCTGGAATTTATATTCACTTCTTTTCTTCAGATTTATGGTTGGGATCGGTGCTGCAATGTACTTTTCACCTGCAATAGGTATAATGAAAAATCTATTTTCAAAGTCAAGAAGCGGTCTTGCAATGGGCTTTTATAATGCTGCATTCAATCTTGGTGCAGGTATTGGAATCATACTATGGGGCCCTATCGCCCTTTACCTTGGCTGGAATTTCTCCCTTGTTATTGGAGGTTTAATCTCTCTAATAATAACAATAGAGAACCATATTGTTTTACCTGATTACAGGAGCAGGGAAAAGGTAAGTATAAGATCAACTCTTTTAAACAAAAATATAATATTCCTTGCTCTATCCCTTGGAGGATTCTGGGGTTCATACTTTGCAACAGTCCAGTTTCTTGACACATACCTTCAGAAAATTGGATATTCCGTTGCCTTTGCAGGAACAGTCTCATCATTAATATTACTCTTCGGAACGATTGGAGGTCCAATAGGAGGATACATATCGGATAGAATAAACAAAAGAAAAATAATACTCTATGTTTTTACCATACTAACATCAATAATCATATCATCAATGGCAATTTCAAACATTTACCTTATTACATTTTTATCAATCCTGCTGGGCATATTTTCTGTTGGAACATTTTCAGTCCTTATTGCTGTTCCTGTTGATCTTGAAGAAATACCGGAGGATCTTATTCCACTATCAATAGGCATGATAAATTCAATACAGATTTCAGTAGGTGCACTTGCACCATACATCTTCACAAATATTTCACATGAATTTTCATTCCAGTATGGATGGCTTTTCCTTGGTATTTATGTTATAATTTTCCTGCCTTTACTGCATTTTGTTCGATCAAAATGAAACAATCGATTAAAATAATTCCTCACATTTAATCTTTTATGTTTAAGATAAAATTACATTGAAAAAATAAATTATAGGGAAAAAACTATGAATAAAAATTTCTTGAAGATAGGCCCGGCCTGGATTGCAATGATGGCCGATATAGATGTTGCAAGTATAATCAC
>JAVRLK010000072.1:0-5060 GCA_031961545.1 Thermoplasmatota archaeon
TCTTTCACCTTTTGTTGAAACTCCTTTCAAAATAAAAGATTCAACATTCTCTGGCCTGAAATTAAAACTTGCTTTGTAACTTTTGTAATTCTTCAATCCTATTACTTCCGAAAAAGCATCCACAGGCTCCAAAGTTCCAGACATGAAAACAGAACTTTTGAATTCTTGCCAGAGATCCTTCAATGCCTCACTTGCCCTCATGTCCCACCTTTCAAATATTATGTTTTTCCTTTCTTTGGATACGAAAAATGCAACACCTTCCACATTAAGATCAATTGAATCAGATAGGAATTTTCCAAGATGGTATATGGATGATGATGGCCTTTTCCCTTCCCTTATTTTCATGGACCTTACTTTTTGTCCTAAGGATATTAAATTATCAATCTTTATGAAAATTTCATCTTCATCATCAGATAAATAATTCAAAAATTCATCAAGATCAATTTTCTTTTCCCTCTTTTTTCCTATTATTGATGATAGTGCAATTTCCATGGATCTTATCGTCTTCAATGCATCAATTCTCCTTTCATCATCAATCTTTTCAATCTCATCAATTGCATTTTTTAATGAATTTAATGTAATACGATCCGAATTTAAATTCATGACAGAGAATTGTAGATTGTGTGCCTCATCAACAACAAGATAACTATCATGAAAATCCATTAGCCTTTTTAAAGAATATTTTATACCTTCAACAAGAATGTAATTGTAGTTGACTGATAAAACATCCATGTAAGGTATTATCATTCTCTGATAATAGTATGGGCATATACCATGCCTTTTTGAATATTCAAGTATTTCAGAATAAAGTAAAGGTTTTTCAGGTATGAATTTGAAATCCTTTAAATTTGAATAATAAGGACAGTTTTTTCTATTCCTTTCACAGAAGAATGAAACATCATCATAATCAAGATCCCTATCAAGCAATTTTTCCTTTACGTATAAACACATGTCCTTCTTTCCCCTGAAACTTATTCCTTTAAATTCATAGTTTTTCTTTTCAACTATTTCCCTCAGTTCCTCAATTGGTCTATCCGTTTCAGTTCCAGTTCTAACAACCCATATTATTCTTTTTCCTTTTTCTAATAAAGATGATAGAATGATCGGAGTTTTACCAAAACCCGTTGGTGCCTGTATGCATAGATTGCCCTTATCCACATTCTTTATTATCCATTCGTATAGATCCTTCTGCCCTTCCCTGAACCTGTAGGGGAATATCATTTACCCTCTTCTTCAATTAAATCCAATATAAGGTCAGATCTTCCGCAGGATGGTAAGAAAGATGAATTGTATTGATCCCAGTATAACCTTAAAAGAAAAATGTCAATCTTTCCCGAAATTTTTTTAAGCATGATGAAAAATAAAAAGAAAAGGCTTATAAATATTTTCACAATTCACATTCTGGAAACTTTTAACTTTTTGGGCGGTAAATCCCCTTTTCGAAAGTGAAGGAATGAAAACCGATAGGTTTATATTTTTATTATAATTAGGCATAAAGTGAACTATGTTGAAAAGTTATAAGTTTAGGATGTATCCAAACAAAGAACAGGAAAAGAAATTGGAAAAGCAGTTGGAATTGTGTAGAGAGCTTTATAACAGATTGTTGGAAGAAATTGATAAAGCAAGAAAAGAAGGAAAGAAAATAACGGAGAATGATACACAGGCAATGATAGTTAAAATAAAAGAAGAAATACCTGAATTAAATAACGTGTATTCTAAAGTATTGCAAATGGTAAACTATCAATTATGGAATAACATAAAATCGTTATCAGGATTAAAAGGTAATGGGAAAAAGATAGGAAAATTAAGATACAAGAAAAAAGAAAGATACAAATCTTTGAATTTCAACCAGAGTGGTTTTTCTCTGGATGTAAAGAACAATCGTATTTCATTCTCGAAGATTGGGAGTATAAAAGTAAAAATTCATAGAGAAGTAAAAGGAAAAATAAAGGGCATATGGATCAAGAAATATCCAAGTGGAAAATGGTATGCAATAGTTCAAGTTGAGAGTGCAATAGAAAATAAGATAGATAAAGGCAAAGAAATAGCGATAGATGTAGGGATTGAGAAATTTGCAGTTGATAGTGAAGGGAGAGCAATAGAATATCCGAGGTTTATTGATAAAACGATTGATAAAATAATCATTGTACAGAGAGAATTATCAGGGAAAGTAAAGGGATCAAGAAACTATGAAAAAACAAGGAGAAAACTGGCAAAGTTATTTGAAAGGATGAATGATCAGCGTAAAGATTTTCTTCACAAATTATCAATGTTTTATGTAAACAACTATGATAAAATAATAGTTGAAGAATTGAACATAAAGGAAATGTTGGAAAAAGGAAATAAAAGAGAAGCATTGCATCGTCACATAATGGATGCATCATGGGGGGAATTTATAAGAATGCTATCCTACAAGGCGGAAGGAGCTGGTGGGATGGTTATAAAAATTCCTCCCCATAATACAAGCAAGAAATGTGCTATGTGCGGAACAAAAGTAAATATGGAACTGAGCAACAGGATATTTCAATGCCCAGTATGTGGCTGGATAGCGGATAGAGATTACAATGCTTCTCTGAATATATTGAAAACAGGGTTGGGACGACCCGATGTGCCTGTGAAGAGAGATTCTCTACTCCAGTACATATCTTACAGGGATGTGATACTGGGGCAAGATCTTTCAATGAAGCAGGAAGCCCTATCCGTCAGGGTGGGGTAGTTCACATATATTTTATCAATATAACATTGAACCGGGGCCGTAGCTTAGCCTGGTGGAGCGACGGGCTCATAACCCGTTGGTCGTCGGTTCGAATCCGGCCGGCCCCACTTAAAATTTTGAAATATTTATATTCCCAAGGAATAAAATTTCTATCTGGATTTGATCTGGAAACAACTATTATACAATCATTGCCTTTTCTTAATTTTCTTAGGGAACTTTATAAATCGTTAGAACTTCATATAAATTCAGTTTCTAACATTCCTTTTAATATCTATTTAAAATAATATTAAAATAATCCAAAAAATTTTTAATATCATTATTTTTTATGGAGCTTGTGAGTGAAAACATCAAATATTCATTTTGTACTACAGTTTACAATTCCGTGGAAACAATTCAGAGATTTTATGATTCCATATCTAAATCAATGACTGAAAATTCTGAATTGGTTATTGTTGATTCCTTTTCAAAGGATGGAACATATGAGAAACTCTTGGAGATTAGTGAAAAGGATCCAAGAGTTAAAGTAATTAGAAAAAAATGTTGGAGGGGTAAAGGAAGACAGATTGCCATTGAAAATTCTAATGGCGAAATTATAATTATGGTAGATGCTGATGTGAAATATGTAAATATTAATAAATACATTGAAGAATTTGAAAAAAATTATGTTAATAAAATATTAAATTGTGTAATATTGTTTAATGGCAATAATTTAGGTTTTGTTATAGGAAAGAAGAGCACATTTAATTTGTTGGGGGGATATCCTAACTTAAATAATGCAGAGGATGTGTATTTATATAAAGTTGCAAAATGCTTAGATTTATTTGTTCAAATAAGAGCCTCCGAAAATGATTTAAAACCTATCCCAGTAAAAAATTTATCTTCCGGAAGTGAAAGAAGATATGCAACTAACGTATTAGAAGCTATTAAAAGAAGGTTAATAGCCACTAGAGACACTTTATTTGTTAATAAATATAAACCAAAAGATTTATTTAAAAAATATAACCTTACAGGGGGTAAAAAATTGTTTATAGGTTATCCTTTATTCATAATTGGAAAATTTCTTTCAATTACTATAAAAGATGAAACAATAGAAAGCCGTTGTAATCGTATTAATTCTTTAAGAAAAAAATAAATTACATTAGAATTTAATAAATTTAGAATCAATGAATGGGGCTACAATTAAGTTTAATGGTTATAATTTTAATTATCAATAAATTATAAAATTTAGATTTCTGGCCTTTAATTTATATTTTTATTTTATATAAAATAAAAACTTAAGAAACGAACACTTTAAATTATCCTTTTAATATACTTCCTACTATGATACCAAATAGTATTTTAATTACCGAATCGGATTTAAAAACAGGCGTAGGTAAATATGCTTGGAATCTTTATAATCTTGGTTTTTTTGAGAATTTCTATCATCTTTCATATAATTGTAAAAGTGAATTTAAAAACCATTTATGTTTTTCTAAAAGATGGGGAATAAACATATTTTATAGTTATTATTTTGGGGGTGTTTATAAAAAAGTAATTGAAAATAAGACCTTTGTTCATGTTTCTTCAACATCACTTTTCCATTTAGTTAAATACAACAAAAATATTGTTGGAACCTTACATGATTTTTTTGGTATTATTTACCCACAACCAATATTTATAAAAGAGTGGACAAAAATGAATTTAAAATATATTCCTAAATTAAAATCCTTAATTGTAATTTCAGATAATATCAAAAATATGGCCGAAAATTTCTATCACAACATAGAATTTAAAAGGATTCATTTATGGTTAGATGATCCAAACTTTAAGGTAAGAGACAAGATTGAGGCAAGGAAAAAATTGGGATTAAAGGAAGATAAAATCTATCTTTTAAATGTCTCAAGAGATGTACCTAGAAAAAACATAGACTTATTGCCAAATATTTTAAACAAAATGGACGAACGTTTTGTATTAATTAGAATAGGAGACACAAAAAGGATTCTTCCAAAATTTAAGAATAAAAATCAAGTTATAGAAACTTTAAATGTTCCGGATGAGCAATACGCATTATTTTTTAATGCTGCTGATATGCTTGTGCATACAGCAATTGATGGAGGGTTTGAAATTCCATATCTGGAAGCAATATTTTCTGATTTACCCGTGATTACTTTTGATTTACCTATATCTAGAGAAGTTTTAAGGGATCGTGGAATATTTGTAAATCTTGGAAATGATAAGCTGAATCCTGATGATTGGGTGGATAAGATTTTAAAATACTATGATCATAGGCCCGATTATAATGATTTAAAAAATTATTACTCAAAAGAAAGGGCAAAAAAGGAGTATGAGAGCTTTTACAGAAGCT
>JAVRLK010000073.1:0-5029 GCA_031961545.1 Thermoplasmatota archaeon
TTCTCAATAGATCTTCCTTTACAACAATCTCAGCCCTGGCTACGTTGACAATTATACCATCCTTTTTTATTCTTTTAAGTATTTCATAGTTGAAAATGTTTTCAGTGTATTTTGTTAGTGGTATTGAAATTAGAACAATATCGGATTTTTCAACAACATTACCAAGATCCTTCAGTTCATAAATTTCATCTGAGTTTTCATCACCCTTATCCCTTGTTATTGCAATAACATGCATGTCGAATGTCTTAGCTATTTTTGCAACCCTTCTTCCAATACCACCATAACCAACAATTCCTATGGTTTTTTTATAAAGTAACCTTGTTGGCTGTGGATTGAAAATACCTGCCTTCATTTCAGCGTTCCTTTCAATTATTTTTTTCATGGCGCAAAGTATCAATGAAAATGCATGTTCGGCGACGGAAATAGCGTATGCTCCTGCATTGCTGCATACAATAGTTTCCTTTTTTATTCTTTCAAGATTTAGATGGTCAACACCCGCTGAAATTGTCTGTATCATTTTAACATTTTCATGGTATGGAAAGGGTTCATTGAGAACCAATAAAATTTCTGCGGTACCCTTTTCAGGGTACCATATTATGTCCTTTCCAATTATCTCTTCACCTATTCTTTTGTATTTTTCTTCCACTGGGAATGTAACGAGAACCCTAATTTTTCATCACCCTTCCTTTTTCTCTTCCTTCTTTGTTTCGGTTCCTGGCATTCCTTCCGCCACTTCCCTCAGACCAACAATACCATATGGACTGACTGCTCCCGGACCGGCGGGCATTAGGTTTGTTGGAATCAGCATAAGTGTACCCTTTCCCTGAAGTCCAAGTTCATAAAGAATATTCATCCATCTCAGTTCAAGACCATACCTGCTCTTTTCGTACAGATTTGCAGCATCTATCATCTTTGACGCGGCCTCATATTCAGCAAGAGCAAGTGTAACCCTTGCCCTTCTCTCCCTTTCCGCTGCTGCCTGTCTTGCCATGGCCTCCTGGAGCTGTGTAGGTATCAAAATATCCCTTATTTCCACAGCAGTCACCTTTATTCCCCATGCCTCAGTTTTCTGATCAATTATGTTCCTTGCAATTGTTCCAATCTTTTCCCTTTCAGCAAGTAACTCATCAAGGGTAATACCACCTATAACCTCCCTCAATGTTGTCTGGGCTGCAAGTGTTGTTGCAATCATATAATCCTCAACGTTAAGGACAACCTTTTGGAGATCAACGGGCTGGAAATACATAACAGCATCCACATTCACAGGAACATTATCCTTTGTTAACGTTTGTTCAGTTTTGAAAGCCTGAGTTTGCAACCTTGTTGAGATAACGAATGGTACTTTACCTATAATTGGAACTATGTAAACAATTCCTGGACCCTTGAATCCCCTGAACCTACCAAGAACAAGGTATGGTGCCCTCTCCCATTCCCTGTATATCCTTATGCCTGAAAGGAAGAATATTAGAACAATGAATATCAATATTGCCAATCCTATAGTTGTTCCAACATCCATAATATCACCATAGATCTAATCCCTTACATATTAATTAATCTTTCTTACTTTTAGCTGTAAATTTTCAAAACCGGTTACGATTACATTTTCACCCTTAGAACAGAATGATCCATCCTCCATAACTGCCTTCCATATTATACCTTCTATGTTCACTTCACCAACAGGGTTCAGATCACTTACAACCCTACCAGTTTTACCTATCAATGATTCAGGACCTGCCTGTGGTTTTATTTCCATTGTATTAAATATCTTTCTAACGTAATAAAAAAGAAGGAATGATACAACTGTGAGTGAACCGTAGATGGAGAATGAAATGATATTAAAGGACTGGTAGTTTGTTAGGACAAGCATTACAATTGCGTATAACATTAATATAAGAATAAGAATATCCACCACTTTAAGCAAAAAAATTACAATGTTTCTTCCATTAATTTCCATCCTTTTCCTCCTCCACGATCAAAACAAGACCATCCCTTTCAACAACCTTCACCTTCTTCCCTGCTTTTATGGTCTGTCCCGATTTTGACTTTGCCCTCCATATTATTCCATTCACCCTTATTTCCCCCTCAGGTGAGAGGTCACTGGTAACATAACCGGATTTACCAATAATCGTTTCCGGTCCTGCTTTTGGTGTAGTTCTTAAAGATTTTCTTATCCAGTTCAGGTAATATGCACCCATAAATGCAACAATACCCTCACCTGTGAAAACGAGATATGAGGAGAGAGAAAATGGACCTGGAGAATAACTCACACCTGATGCAAGGAGCCAGGTTGCAAATATGGCAAGTAAAACACCCACAATAAGGAATATGCCATGTGAAACCTTTATTTCAGCTATTATTAAACCGGCAGCTATTATGAAAAGGATGATTGCAACAACATTACCGCTTATCAGTTCAGATCCCCAGAATCCAAGTACAAGTGAGATTACACCAACTATTGTTAACAGAACAGTTGCATGGTAAAGATCAAGAAGGATTGCAAGTATACCAAGAGTGATGAGAAGACCATCAACGGTCGGATTGCTTATAAAGCTGACGAATTGATCATAGAATGATGGATTCTCATAAATAATGTTTGCATTTGTTAGATTGAACCTTGCAAGTACATTTGATAGGGAATCAGAAAGACCGTTTATAACGTTCAATTTATATGCCTGCTGTGCGGTATATGCAACGTTGCTCTCAACCATGGGAATAACAGCGGAAACATTCCTGTTATGTTCCTGGGCAAGTGATTCCATAAGTGCAAGTGATGCATTAACCACATGCTGTGTTTCCGATGTATTTGATGGTACACCTTCAATGTATGGTGTTGAAGGGCCTATAAATGTTCCATTGGCCATGAAAATATAATTCGAGGCCATGGCAATGTAGGATCCTGCTGATGCTGCCATTCCTCCAACAGGAACATAGGTTATTACTGTAATATTTTTTTCAGCCTGCTGTATTAAACTTACAATGGATAGCATGGAATCCATCAATCCACCTGGCGTGTTCATTTCTATTATAACGTAATGTATGTTGTTAGATAATGCATAATTAAAGCTCCTCTGAAAAAGCGATACTGCACCTGGATCAACAGTCATATTGAAATTTATAACCATTACCTGCTGTGAACTCTGCGAATAGCCTGTCATACTTAAAATTAAAATTGCTGCGAATAGGGCAATAAACAATATTCTTAGCTTCATCACCTTTAAATAACATTTCTTATTATTAAAACTATTGATTAATTAGATAAAATATAAGATAAACAAAAAGAAAGACAATTATCCATGATAGTATAACACTTTGAAGGTTGTATATCCCAAATATTAAACCTGAGGAACCCAGAACAATAACGAGCATTATTGATCCGAAGGCTTTTGATCCAAAAAAGGGAAAAAGGGCTTTTAATTTAAGCTTTGCAACAACATAACCAATGATTGTATAGGTTAAAAGACCAAGGAAAACAGATACTGGCAAATTTGTGCTTGCAAGAAGAACAACAAAACTCATTATGTTGAAAAGTATACTTGTGTATGTTACCCTTTTTCATAGAGTATGCCCTAAATAATTACAACGATCGCTGATGCTATTGCCGCTTCCTGCGGTGTTAGGATTATCATTAAAAAAAATTAAAGTTTTTTGATGAATTCCTTCAGAATGTCCGTGAGATCTGGTTTACCAATTTCATCAAGTTCGTATCTTACCCTAACAACAGGCTTGTTTATTTTCATTATTCTCTGGAGATCAATTGGTGTTGCACTTACAACAACATCACAGGGTGTGTTGTTAATTGTTTCCTCAAGTTCCTTTATCTGTTCCTCACCGTAACCCATTGCAGGCAGATAATTGTGTATCTGCTTGTATTTCTCATATGTTGCCTTTATGGATCCAACAGCATATGGTTTTGCATCAACCAGTTCGGCTGCACCGAACTTCTTTGCGGCAAGAACTGCTGCACCATAACTCATTTCACCATGTGTTAATGTTGGTCCATCCTCAATGGCAAGAACCCTCTTTCCCCTGATCATTTCAGGATTTTCAACAAAGAATGGTGATGCTGCATCTATAACAATTGCCTTTGGGTTCACCTGGGCAATATGTTCCCTTACTGTCTGAATATTATCCCAGGATGCTGTTTCCTCCTTGTTTATTATAACAACATCGGCCATTCTTAGGTTTGTTTCACCAGGATGGTAGGTAATTTCATGCCCTGCTCTGTGTGGATCCGCAACAACAATATGTAGATCAGGCTTGTAGAATGGAAAATCGTTGTTTCCACCATCCCAGAGTATTATATCTGCCTCCTTTTCCGCCTGCCTTAATATTGCCTCATAATCAACACCTGCATAAACAACAGTACCATTCCTCAAATGTGGTTCGTACTCCTCCCTTTCCTCGATTGTGCATTCATTTTTATCGAGATCCTCAAAGGTTGCAAACCTTTGCACCTTCTGTTTAACTAGATCACCATAGGGCATTGGATGCCTTATGACAACAACCTTTTTTCCCATGCTCTTCAGGATCTCTGAAACCTTTCGCGTTGTCTGGCTTTTACCTGATCCAGTTCGGACAGCACAAACAGATATAACAGGCTTCTTACTCTTTATCATTGTTGATTCGGGTCCAAGTAAAACAAAATCCGCACCATTTGCAAGTGCAATACTTGCCTTATGCATGACATATTCATGGCTTACGTCACTGTATGCGAAAACTACCTCCTGAACATTGAATTTTTTAATCAATTCAGGCAATTCCTCTTCAGGATAAATTGGTATGCCATCGGGATATAAAGGTCCGGCAAGTTCAGGTGGATACCTTCTGTTTTCAATATTTGGTATCTGAGTTGCTGTGAATGCAACAACCCTGTAATTTTTGTTGTTCCTGTAATAAACGTTGAAGTTATGGAAATCCCTTCCAGCAGCACCCATTATTATAACATTCCTCATGCTTTCACCTAATTTGGTAATGATCACATTGTATATTAAAATTGTTAATTTTTTAAAAAACAAAAAAAGTTACATCA
>JAVRLK010000074.1:0-4966 GCA_031961545.1 Thermoplasmatota archaeon
TTGTTGGAATAGGGCATTCAAAGTTTGGTAAAAGAATGGATGTTAACCTGAACGAACTTGCATGGGAAAGTGTAAAACAGGCACTTGATGATGCAGGAATAAGCCAGAAGGATGTTGAATTCTTTTCCCTGGGTAATTTGGGCTTCTGGAGTGAAGAACTTCTTCCAGCAGTTACTGTTGGTGAATACTGCGGTCTTACATCCGGATCCATGAAGGTTGAGGCTGCATGCGCTTCCGGCAGTGCAGCAATAAAGGTTGCATATGAAAGTGTAAAATCTGGTAATGCAAAAATAGCCATGGCAATAGGACTTGAAAAAATGTACGATTCACTGAATCCAACAGTTATTGAGCTTATAGGCAGGGCCGGTTACTATTTCTGGGAGTTTGAAAATTTTGGCATGACATTTCCTGGCTATTATGCTCTATATGCAAACAGGTACATGCATGAATACAATGCAAGTGAGGAGGATCTATGCCTTGCGGCAATAAAAGCGCACCATTACGGTGCTTTAAATCCATACGCAATGTTCCAGAAAGATATAACAATGGAGGAATGTGTAAAATCAAGGTACGTTGCCTATCCCCTTAAACTATACGATTCATCACCAATAACGGATGGATCCGCAGCAATTATTCTCGCGAATGAAGAAACGGCCAAAAAATTAACCGATACACCTGTTTACATAAAATCACAGGGTTATGCAACGGGTACGGCAAACATAAGCAGAAGGGATGATTATGTTTCACTTGAGGCGAGCAGGAGGGCGGCAAAGCTGGCATACAGAACGGCACACATTGATGATCCAAAAAATAGTTTTGATCTTTTCCAGGTGCATGATTGTTTTACCATAGCTGAAGTGATGGCTTACGAGGATCTTGGAATAGCAGAAAGGGGTAAGGGTATTGAAATATTGAAGGAAAAGCAGAGCTACCATGATGGAAAGTTTCCAACAAATGTTGATGGTGGTCTTAAGGCAAAGGGTCACCCAATAGGAGCAACGGGTGTGAGCATGGCTGTTGAAATAACAAAACAGCTCAGAGGTGAAGCTGAAAGGGGAAGGCAGGTAAATGTTGTAAAGGGAAGGGCATTGTCACATAACGTTGGTGGTACGGGTCATTATGCATATGTTACAATCTACGAAAGGGGTGATTGAATGGCGGATAAGATCTTTACGGATAGAAGATCACTTGAGCTTAAGTATCAGATACCCATGGGCAAAATAGATAAATTTTTTGAAGCACTTGAACAGGGTAAGGTTCTGGCAACAAAATGTAAAATATGTGGAAAAACATATTTCCCTCCTCAGGGTGATTGCCCCGAATGCAGGAAAAGTGAAATGGATTGGGTTGAGGTTCAAAATGATGGCACTTTATTAACATTCACGGTCATAAACGCTAAACCAACATCATTTTCAAAATACCCTGACTATGTGGTTGGAATAGCAAAGTTTGGTGAGATAAATGTTCTTTCCTGGGTGAACGTGGATGATTACAGAAAATTGAAAATAGGTATGAAGGTTCATCTTAAAGTTGTTAAAAGGGAGGATTATTTCACATATCAGATAGAGTTATGATTCCTTCCATTCTGGATCCCTTTTCTCAATAAAGGCTCTCATTCCCTCCCTAAAATTCTCTGAAATTGATAAATTTACAAGTGAATTAAGGCCTTCATCAAGTCTTCTCTCATCAACAAAAGTTTTTCTCATCAAATTCTTTGCAATTTTAATAGACTCAGGGGAATTCCTTGAAATCATTATTGAGAATTCCGTACCCACCAAAGATAACTGTTCCCCTGGAACAATTTCATCAACAATTCCAATCTCTTTAGCTCTTTCTAAGGAAATAATTTCACCTGTCAGTATATACCTCCTGATCTTTCTTCCAATTGAAATTCCTAGGGTTGTTGCAATTGGTGGAATTGCACCTATTTTCACCTCTGGTAGGGATAATATAGCATGGGATGATGCTATAACAATATCCATACCTATAAGAATTTCAAGGCCTCCACCATGTGCATGTCCGTTCACAAGGGCTATTGTTGTTTTATTTGAATTGAAAATCTCTTTGATTGTTTCTGAAGCTATTGCAAAGAATTTTTCAGCATCCTCTTTATTTCTCCATGATCCCATGACATTTATGTCATCACCCGCACAGAATGCGTTACCCTTACCCGTTAAAATTATACATTTCACACTTTTGTCTCTGTTTGCAGTTTCAAAAGCTCTTTTAAGATCAATCCATAGCTGTTCATCAAGTGCATTTAGTTTATCCTCCCTGTTCATTGTTATCCATGCATGATCCCTTCTTTTTTCATATATAACCCTTGGAAATTCCTTCCTTTCATATGGCCAGGAATGGAAACCCATACCCGTTTTAATGCCAAGTTTTCCATCCTTTAGCATTGAAACAAGAAGATCATTAACATCCAAGTTTTTATTTTTTAGAAAATTAACTATTTCATCAATTCCATACTCATCAGCATAAACAAGCAGGCCCTTTGGGTAGTTCATACCCTTTTTCATGCCCTTTTCTATATCATCCACATTTGCCACATTTTGTTCAATTAACCAGGCTGCTTCGTTCACACCTGGTGCTATGAATTCCAGGGGATTTATTGAATATATTTTATCCCTAGGAAATTCTATTTTCCTATCATGTTTGTAAAAACCCTCACCTGTTTTGTTTCCCAGTTTCCCGGATTTTACCTTTTCCTCAAGCAATTTTGTATCTGTGAACTGGAATCCATATTTTTTTAAGGAATTAATCACATCAAGCAAAACATCAAGACCAATGAAATCAAAGAGTTCAAAAAATCCCATGGGTAAATTTAACCTGTACTTTGCCACAGCATCAATATCTTCCATGCTGTATTTTTCCGCAAGCTTGAATGCACTTTCAAATATTCTTAGATTGATTCTGTTAACAACGAAACCCGGTACATCCTTTTTAACAACAATGTAATCCATGCCAATATTCTCTAGGAAATTTTTTATTTTCTCCACATTTGATTTTTCAGTGAATTCTGAAAGAACAATTTCAACAAGTTTTAACCTATAAGGTGGATTGAAGAAATGTAAACCAATAAAATTACCCTTTCTTTCCAAATTTCTTGAAAGTGTATTTATTGGTATTGTTGATGTGTTTGTTGCAATAATTGCATCCTCTTTTGCAAATTTTTCAATATTCCTATATAGGTTTATTTTCAGGTCCTCCCTTTCAGGTATTGCCTCAATTATTATGTCAGCATCCCTGCAATCTTCAATATTCTTTGATAATTTAATCCTTGAAATTATTTCATTGTAATTTTTTATTTTACCCTCTTCCTCAAGTCTCTTCAAATTCTTTCCAATTCTTTCAATTGCTCTTTTCAATATTTCATCATTAATATCAATAAGTGTTGTTTCATATTTCATTGCTGAAACAAGAGCAATCCCATGACCCATCGTGCCTGCTCCAAAAACCGCAATTTTAAACATATCATGTAAATTTGAATCTTACCCTATTAATTTTTCTTCAAAACTTTGAACTTTATTTTTCCATCAATTTCAATTCTTTCCACAAGATTTTCATTCTCTAGATAAATCACATGTGCCATTGCTTCCCCAAGTGCCATGTATTTTTGAAAACTATCCATTTTCATAAAATCATTTTTTGAACTCCATGTCATTTTCGATGCAATTTCATAGAGGTTCATTTCTTTATTTTCAAGAATTCTTAAAACTTCATCAAGCCTTTCAACATGGTGTTTTCTAAGTTCTTCAATTCTTTCCTTAACATTTTTTATAAAACCATTATGGCCGGGTAAAATTAAATCAGGGCCAATATTTTTTACCTTCTCAAGGCTTCTGAAATAATCCAGAAGATTGTTTTCTTCATACAGAAATGAAATGTTAGGTGTTATATTCTTGAGAATATGATCACCGCATATGATTTTATTTGAGGATTTATGAAGAAGACACATATGTCCTGGTGTATGACCGGGTGTCCATATCACATTGAATTCAGAATTACCAATCTTTATCGTTCCTTCATCAAGTGTTTCAGATTTTTTCATAACGAGATTATAAGGATCAAGATCCATTTTCCAGTAACTGAAAACCTTCAGTGTTTCTTTATCGAATCCAAGTTTTTCAAGATAATTTTTTGTTTCCTCTTCATTTTCAAATCTTTCAAGCATTTTTCCTATCGTATCCATTTCCTTTTTGAATATTAATATCTTAGCATTTTTATTCAAATTATAGATTTTTTCAAGCAAACCTATATGGTCGTTGTGCAGATGTGTGATAATTATATAATCCAATTTTTCAATTTTTAGAGAAGAAAGATTTTCAATCAAAGAATTGAAAGAAACGGGATTGTTCATCCCCGTATCAATCAAAGCTGTTTTATCCTGAGATTTAATTATATAGGAATTTAAAAATTTTAGTGAATTATCCGGCAGATCAACTCTATTTAGAAAAATTTCATCCTCAATTTTTTTAACTCTATCCATATGGGTGTTGAGAGAAAACGCACTATATAAACTTTAAAGAAAGTTTAATCTAATTAATTTCATTTTCCATGCTATGTACGATTATTACGGGAATGTTGAGTGGATTGATGATAGGAGAACAAGAATAAAGATTAAAAACCATGAACTTGAAGTGGATTCACCTCCTGAGTTTAAGGGACCTGAGGGACAGCTTACACCGGAGGAATTATTTCCAACTGTTGTTGCATCATGCATACTAACAACATTCCTTGAATTCAAGGATAAAATGGGCATAAATTTGCAGAAATGGGAAAGTAACGTTCATGCTGTTCTTGGTCCATCACCGGAAAAGGGATTCAGGTTTGAAAAAATTGAGATACATGTGAAATTGAAGGTTTCACCTGAAGATAAGGAGAAAATACCCAGGGCAATGGAACTCGCACACAAATACTGTTTTCTATCAAGGGCAATAAGGGGAAACGTGGAGGAAATAAT
>JAVRLK010000075.1:0-4954 GCA_031961545.1 Thermoplasmatota archaeon
TAAATGGGCTCTGGATAACCCTGAGGGTGTTGAAGTTGGTGGAATGATATATGGAGGAAGGGACAGCGATACATGGCCTCCCGTTTGCGAAGCATTCAACTGGGATCATGGTGTGATAAATAAAGGTGCATCAATAGAATCGGAAACAACAGCTGCAACAATAGGTAAGGAGGGTGTGAGAACATTCAATCCCATGTCAATAATTGAGTTCCTTTCCGTTGACATTGGAAAATACCTTGATAATTACTTGAAATTCAAAGATAAATTGAAGAAGGAACCAAAAATATTCGGTGTGAACTATTTCCTCAAGGATAAAAATGGAAAGTATCTGAATGAAAAGACAGATAAGGCAGTGTGGTTAAAATGGATGGAACTGAGAGTTCATGGGGATGTGGATGCAGTAACAACACCAATCGGTTACATTCCAAAATACGAGGATCTAAGGGATTTATTTAAAAAAGTACAGAACAAAGATTATTCACAGAAGGACTATGAGGAACAGTTCAAAATTAGGGTACCAGAATTAATTTCAAAGTGCGATAGGATCATTGAAATATACAGGAAAATACCGACAGCACCTGAAAAAGTGATTAAGGAACTTGAGGAAGAGAAGAAAAGATTGATTGAAGCAAGGGAAAAGTTCGGGGATTACATTTCCCCTTTCAAATTTTATTAATTTTTTAAAACAATTTTTTTAGGATAAAATTAAATTACCTTTTTCCATTTACCCTGAATAGGTGAAATACATGCCTGTGGCATTACTCAATGTGGACGTGTTCCTTGAAACAATACTTGCATTTGCAGTTCTTGGCCTATTTGCTGGAGGAATAACATTTTATGTTATTGGCACTGAAGATATGAAGAAAAAATCACTTTACTTGGGCATAGCGGGCCTTGTTCTTATGGTACTTTTTGCAGTGTATGGCTATTACCTTGATGGACTCAGATTCTTTGCAGGAAACATTCTCATACCTGTTATTTTCTATTTCCTTGCGGTGATTATAGGTGTGTTAATCGGTGCGATTGGCTACATTCTTATGATCTTAAAATAATTTTATTTTTTTAATTGTTTCAGGCAGGATTAAAACACCTAAGGATCCGATTATCCAGACAATAGAATATATTATAAGGGAAATGTTGAAAGAAATTAAGGCTGGAAGATAGGATCCAATGATCATCCCAACCCTTGCCATGGATGTACAGGATCCTGTTGCCGTTGCTCTTGTCTGTTTATTAAATAATTCAGGTGTGTAGGCGTAAATCACGCCCTATGCTCCAAGGTTGAAAAAGTTAAGTAATGCACCTGAAAGCAAAATCAATTCAGTTGTTTTGCTCAATGCAAATATTATTCCTGATAATGCTGAAAGGATCATGAAGGAAAAGAACGTTATTTTTCTTCCAATTTTTTCAACAAGATATGCTGCTAAGAAATATCCTGGAACCTGAAAGAGTGTCATGAACAATGAAAATTCAAATGAAGTTAGCATAACATACTTTTTTGCTATTAGAATTGAGGGTAACCATAACAAAAAGCCGTAGTAACCGAGGGCTATTGAAAACCATGCAAGCCACATTGGTAAAAGTTTTCTCCTTTCTTTTTTTAACAAATCGATTGTTGATTCTTTTTTCTCTTTCTGGAAAGGTTCAGGTATTGCTTTCCTAATGTAAACAACGTATAACGCTGTCAGAGAAATTATCCACATGAGAATGGAATAACCAGTAACTGGTAAAACAAATGCTGCAAGAACACCCGCCAGAATTGTTCCATATGACCAGAAACCTTCAAGCAAAACAACGTTCTGTCCTCTTTCCTCAGGTTTTGAAAGTTCTGAAACCAATGTTGAAACAACAGGTAATTCACCGCCAAGACCGAGACCTATTAGAAACCTTGTTATAATTAAGGGGATAGGGGATGTGAAAAATCCCATTACACCTGCAAATATGCTGTATATTGTCAAAGTTACCATAAAAGTTCTTTTCCTTCCAATAAAATCTGCGATATAACCAAAGATTATTGCACCGAAGAACAGACCAAGGTTGTTTGCAAGAATAACATATGCCTTATCAATGGTAAGCCAGTTATAATGGAATCCGAGAAAAGCAACAACATAGGAAAGAATAAGTATATCCATTGCATCAAACATCCATCCCAGACCTGAAGAAATTATCAACCTTGACCTTGATACTTCCATATAACGAACATGTGTTCGTAATATTTTAATATTTCTTAATAATTTAAAGGATAAAAAAAGGAAATTGAAAGACAAAAATGTTAAATAAAAGCACATTTTTAAAAAATTATGATGGATGAAAGTGAAAAATTGTTAAAAATAAAACCTGAATTTAACGAAATCACTGAAATTGTAAACGAATATTTTCCCATAGGTAATTCAAGAATATTTGCATTGAAATTCAATTTCAATAACTTTTCAATTAAGGATATACCTGCAAGGAATATTATTCTTAATCATCTTGGCAGGGATCTTAAAGAAGGAAGCGTGATTTTTGAGGCATCATCAGGAAATTTCGGTATTGCCCTTGCAAAATTTGGGAAGGTATATGGATTTAAAGTTGTTATTCTAATATCAAGGAAGGTTAACAAAAATGTTATAAATGCTCTTGAAAAAAATGGAGCAACCGTAATTTTATTGAATACGGAAATCTGCCCAATTCCAGGAAAGGAGGATATTGCCTATGAATCGCAGGCAAAAGAATCATTAAAAATTTTAAAAAATGGTCTAGAGAAAATAGGTTTGGATACAAAAATAATTGATATAAATTCAAAAGAAATAATAAATTTACTTAAGAAACAAAATACAATTGAACTTGCAAAGTATCTCGCGAAAATATACAATGGTTTCTGCCCCATGCAGTATGAAAATGAACTGAATCCAATGGCACATTACAATTATACCGCAAAAATAATAGAAGAAAAGATTATGGAAAATAATGTTGATCTATCAAAATTAAAAATAATCTGCACGTTCGGAACTGGCGGAACATCTTACGGTATAAGTAAATATTTCCTTGATAGGTATAACAGAAAGATTGTTACAGTCGCTTTTCCTGAAGAAGGGCAGGATGTGGGAGGTATAAGAAATCTCGGCAACGCACACTTCCTTCCATTCTTCAAACCTGAATTGTATGAAAGTATAGAAAAAGTTAATTTTTATGAGGCTAAAAAAATTATGGAATTTTTTATTAATAAAGGAGAGAGTATTGGAGAGAGCAGTGCCCTTGCACTACAATGCTGCCTGGATCTCATAAAAAAAGAATCTAAGGAAAAAGTGTATGTGGTAATATTTGCCGATGATGCCCAAAAATATTCAGGAATAGAAAATAAAAATGCAAACATTGAAATAACATTTAATGAAGCAAGAAATGAATACTTTGATTACATAGTGTGGGTTTTATCTGTACCATTGAAACAGTCAGGAAAGGAATATTTATCAAGAATGTTTAATATTGAAAAAGAAAAAATAATAGATGAAGAGGATCTTGAAAGGTTAAATATTAAAAAAGGCAAAATACTATTTTTATGTTTGTCAGGCATAACATCCCTTCAAAAAGCAGAATCTTTGAATAAAGAGAATTCTGATGATCTTGAAATAAGATCCCTGAAAGGGGGCATAAATTCCATCATAAAAAATACTAAAGGAATTTCTCTCAAAGATTTTCTTGAATTTTAAAACAATTTTAAAAATTACAAAAACTAGAATTTGCCATCAATGCTTTCAAATGATACTTTGTTAATTTCATAATTTACAATATATTTTATATTTTAATATATATATATCATTCCTGCCTTTGTTGTTGTGTATGCTGTAATGAAAACCGAATTAGGCAATCTCAATAGTTCCATCAAAAACATTGTTTTTCGCCCAAGCTGGTGGACCAACAAATAATGCCCCAAACCTTTCCCCGTTGTTTATCACAGATTTTAATAGTTCTTTTATGTCATCGTAAACTATAATACTGCTAAATAGATCCTATGGAATTTCACAATTTACTTTTATCTTAAGATTGCATTCCGGACATTTCAATGTATTTTTCTATATTTTTCCTTTCAAGCCAGTACAATCTGGATTTACAAGAAATGTAAGTTATTTTTGCTAAATGATTTTGTACCAATTTCCTTGCATCGTCCCAAGAAATACCCATTTCATAACATTCCCATCCTAAATAACCAAAATATTTGATAAGATCCCCCATTTTTTGTTTGTATTCGGCAATTAATTCATCCTCTTTTTTAACCAGCTCCTTTAACCATTCAGGATCCACCATCATTTTCATCACTTCCTATTATTTGGATTCTTCACGTCAAAAATAAATTTTTCTTCTGGAATACCAAGTAATCTTATATTTAAAATTCGAAAAATTAAAAATTCTTCTTTTGAACAGAAAGTTTCGTAGAGGGAAAATTTCTTCTTGTAATTTTAATCTGCATTGCCCAGAAACCTTTTAAAAATTAAAAAACCATACCCAAATATGTGATATGTAATACCCTGAATGAATTAAATCAAATATGACATCATCACAAAATAAATTCCATACATATATTAAGAAAATGCCGGAATAATAGTAAGAATCAAAAGAGGTATCACCAGTTTACACAAAATTTGCATCACTGATAAAATAACACAAAAAAAATATTAAGGTTTTTGTGAATTATTAAATCAATGTTTGAGCTCAATAAGGAAATAAAACCTAGGAAATATCAATTGGATGCCTTAGAAAAAGCGAAAGAAAATGAGAATTGTGTCATCTCAATACCAACCGGAATGGGAAAAACATTAGTTGGTCTAATGTATGCCATATACCTCTTAAATGAGAATAAAGCAAGGAAAATTTTAGTTTTGGAACCAACTAGAATTTTGGTTGATCAAATGTATCAATATTATGTAAAAAATTCAAATATTCCAACCGAAAAAATATATGGAATACTGGAAAAGAA
>JAVRLK010000076.1:0-4849 GCA_031961545.1 Thermoplasmatota archaeon
ATCTGTTTACACAATAAATGCAAAACAGGCAAAAGAAATAGTTGATAAAGTGAATCCAAGAATTGTTGTACCCATGCACTTTGGTGTTAAGGGATCAAAGCTTGGCCTTGAACCCGTTGAGAATTTCACATCACTCTTCCCGGGGAACATTGTTAAACGTGTTGGAAAGCAGGTTGAATTCAAACAGGATGGTTTACCAAAGAGCATGGAGGTATGGGTCTTTAACATTTGAAATAGTTTTTTAAACCATAATGCATTCCCGTATCATGGCTTATCAGAACCTTAAGGTATGGTTTGATGGGGAAATATTGGACTATGAAAAAGTGAAGGTGCCTGTTTTAACACACTCCCTGCAGTACGGATCGGGAATATTTGAAGGAATAAGGGCATACAACACTGAAAAGGGTCCGGCTGTTTTCAGGCTGAAGGAACACATTGAAAGGTTTCTGAACTCGGCTAAAATATACCACATGGATCTGAAATATAAAAGGGAAGAACTTGAAAAGGCTGTTGTTGATGTTGTGAGAATAAATAAACTGAATGAATGCTATATAAGACCTTTTGCATTCTACAACGATGACAGTATAGGTTTATCACCATTTGGAAAAAAGGTGAGTGTTTTCATTGCGGCCGTACCCTTTGGAAAGTACCTTGCCATGGATGGTGGAACAAAATGCAAAATTTCAACCTGGAAAAGAATAAGTTCTGAAACCTTGCCAATACAGGCAAAGGCGAGCGGAAACTATTTAAATTCAATAATTGCAAACCTTGAGGCAAAGTATGCAGGATACGATGAGGCAATTTTACTTGGGCAAAACGGTTATGTTGCTGAAGGAGCGGGAGAGAACATATTCCTTGTGAAAAATAACGTTATAATAACACCAGGACCACAGGCGGACATTCTCATGGGTGTAACAAGGGATACAGTTATGCAAATCGCAAATTATCTTGGATATAATGTTATTGAAAGAAACGTCCATAAGGAAGAGCTTTACACAGCAGATGAGGTATTCTTTTCAGGAACTGCTGCGGAAATAACACCAATAGTGAACATAGATGGAATAAAGATAGGTGATGGAAACGTTGGTAATGTTACAAAGAAAATCAGGGATACTTACTACAACATAGTTCATGGAAAGGTGAAGGAGTTTGAACATTTCCTCACCTATGTGAATGAAAAGTTTTAATTATCATTTTACTTTTTTCTAAACCATGGACGAGATTTCATTAAAAATATTGAAGGCTTTGAGCGAATTGAAGGAACCTGCAGGATGCGGTGAAATTGGAAAGAAGGCAGATCTTCCAGTACCGAAGGTCATGGGAAAACTCAGATCCCTTTCAAAGGAAGGACTTGTTGAAAGCCCGGTTAAGGGCAAATATGTTATAACTGAAAAGGGCAGGAGTGCATTGAAATAGCCACCGTAGCTCAGTCGGTCGGAGCGCGTGCTTGGTAAGCACGAGGTCCCGGGTTCAATTCCCGGCGGTGGCTCTATGATCACACTTACAACGGATTTTTCAGATAGGGAACATTATGCGGGTGTTGTTAAGGGCGTTATTAAATCATTGGGAAACATAGATGTTGTTGATATAACAAACAATGTTGATAGCTTTGATATTCTTCATGGAGCTTACATTTTGCTGAACATCATTGACTATTTCCCCAGTGGTACAGTGCATTTAATGGTCATAGATCCTGGTGTTGGCACGGAGAGGATGGGTGTTGTTGCAAAATTGGACAATTCCTACTTTGTTGGACCGAACAATGGACTTTTAACCTTTGTTAAGGAAAGGGTGAAGGAAATTTATAAAATTAACATTGATGGAAATGTTAGTAAAACATTCCATGGGAGGGATGTTTTTGCACCTGTTGCAGCTAAAATTTCCCTTGGTATCTGGCCTGAGAATCTTGAAAGAATAGATCTTGATAAAATTGTTTCACTAAACATAAAAGAATATGTTGTGCAAAAGGATTACATGGAGGGAACGATAATTCACATAGATAGGTTCGGTAACATAATTACAAACATACCGGGGGAAAAGGTTTCATTGAAGGATCATGAAAATTTAAAAATAGTTTATGGAAAAGAATACAATGCAAGGTTTGTAAAAACTTATGGTGATGGAAAAAATAATGAAATAATTGTTCTTATAAACAGTGAGAATTTTCTCGAAATTGCAATGAATAAATCATCCGCAAAGGATAAATTGAATGCAAGGAAACTTGAAAGGGTAAAGTTTTATATTCAAAAATAAATAACAATGATTGATGATAATCACAAGGGAGATTAAAATAACAACATCCGGTGAACTGGATTTTATTAACATTACTGAAAAGATAGATGATATTGTGAGGGAGAGCAATGTTAGGAATGGTGCATGTTTCATTTTCACAAAAAGTACAACTTCCGCTATAACAATAATGGAATTTGAACCAGGACTTGTTGAGGATATGAAAAACATGCTGAACAGATTGATTCCAAAAGAATATACTTACGAGCATGAGAAAAAGTGGCATGATGGTAACGGACATTCACATGTAAGGGCATCATTTTTGAAACCAGACATATATGTTCCCATAGTTAATGGATCCCTTGCACTTGGAACCTGGCAGCAGATAGTTTTCATTGAACTTGATATAAGGGCAAGGGAAAGAACAATTATAGTGCAGATAATAGCGTGATAAAATGTATATATCTTTTGAATTATCTGTCCTTTTTTCGGCCATTCCCTCATTCATTTTACTCTATCTATTCTGGGAAAGGTTTGAGGATCTTTTCAATGAAAGAACCTTTATTATTTACATAGTAACTGGTTTTATTGTAGGCGCTTTTGCATCGGTATTTTTCCTTATACTTGATTATTCCTCCTACAATTACCTTGATCTTTCAATCATATTCCTAACAATATTTGCATTTTTCACCGAACTAATGAAATTTATAATTTTCAATAGAAAAAAATTGAGGGAAAACTATGAATTAACATTCTATTCCTACGGTTTTGGCCTTGGCTTCGGTGCAGTATTTTCTTTATCACTTTTATATTATTATTTAAATTACAATTCAGTTCAAATATTGGATTACCTGTACATTCTCATTTTTTCATTCGTTGTGGTAATAATGCACTCTTCCACATCTTCCATGATAGGTTATGGTATATTCAGGAAGGAAGGTTTGCTATTAAGGGCAATTTTGTTGCAGATTGGGTTCAATTTAACCCTTCTCCCGTACGTATGGGGTTTTTCACCATTCTTCTGGATATTTGGTATTGTTATATCAATACCACTGTTCCTTTACATTGATAAAATTCAAATAAATACATTACCCTCAAATTTAAAGAGGAGGTTCAGATGAAAGTAGTTGCTTATTTATTTGTTCTATTCGCCTTTTCAATCCTTATATTTGCATCAATACCACAGATGAATGAATTTTTTAACAATCCACCATCAATATTTTCCTATCCAGCTCCATCTGGTATGAATGGATATTTCATAAGGGAAATAAATGTGACAATGACTGCACCATCAACACTTTATTTGAATGTAACAGTTCCATATAATAATTCATTCCAGAATGTTCAATTGAAAGTTTTATCAAAAAATGAATATAAAATAATGCATGGGTACAATAGAACCTGGTTAACCTTTATAATTCATACAAATGAAAATATTATACTTAATTATTCTTTCAATACCCATGCATACGTTTTTCCCGTAAATAGATACAATAGTCTGAATGTTTCTAGTATACCTGAATATTTAAAAAAGGAATACAATCATCCTGAATATTTATTCAACGAAGAGGTTATTGATCCATCCTATTTCAAAAACATTTCAGAGAATATTGTTAGAATGGCAAATGCAACAAATGTTTTTGAAATGGAACTTGCTCTCTACAACTACATTGTCACAAACTTCCATTATAAACTTTCCTATTCATCCCTAGAAAAACCTAAGACTGCTGTGGAAACATGGGAAACAAGGAGTGGAGATTGTGCTGAACTATCATTCCTTTACGCATCCATGTCAAGGGCTCTAGGTATTCCCGCATGGCTGGAATTTGGTTGGCTTTACACGCAGGGTGGATGGTACGAGCATGCATGGATTGAAACAGTTGTGCCAACAACACATGGCCTTGTTTTCGGTGATATTGATTTAACGGTTGAGGTAGGATCAGGACAGGATCTTGGGCTTGGTTTCATGGTAAGGGATCCCTACAGGATAACGGAATGGGTAGATGATGGGAACAGTTCACATTTAACAAACTATTACACACTACTTTCAGGCTACACGGAAGGATCAGTGAACGTAAACTCAAACATTATTTCCCAAAAAGTAAATTATACAGGCTTGATGGTATACAATATACCTGCCCAGGCCATTGATCCATTTTACACAAAAATTGCAGTTTTTGCTTTAATTGCAATATTATTTTATATAGTTATAAGAAAACCATCTACAGGTTGATCCTTTTCTGAACAACATTTTTATCAACACCATCAATAATCACTTTTCCCCTGCTACCTGAAACAACCCAGTAGGGCCAGTAATAAACTCCAAGCATTGAAACGTTTATTGTTCCATCCTTTGGCCTTGTTTTTCTTTTCTCTATTATTGTTACATTCTCCTTATCCGTTATTATTTCCTCTTCCCTTGTGTATTTTGCATAAAGTACATTCTTCACTATATTCTCAGCCTCTTTTTTACTTATCCTTTCATTCTGTACAGTATATTCAATATCAAGATCCTGTACAATGTTCAGGCCGGTTGTTATGTACCTTATTTCACCTGTCTGGGCATTGAAACCAAGTCTTCCAAAAACCCTCTTTGGAACAGGAACACCCTCAATTATAA
>JAVRLK010000077.1:0-4749 GCA_031961545.1 Thermoplasmatota archaeon
CGCATCCTTTTTATTCTTATCCAATTCTCCAGGATAAATTACACCAACCATTGTCCCCTTTTCCCTGATCTTTCTTATCAATTTCCTTGTATCTATGTTAACTAAGGCAGGAACATTGTATCTTTTAAGAAATTCATCAAGGCTTGATATGGAATATCTGTTCTCAGGATCCTGGAAAATCTGTGATGCTATTATTCCCCTTACCCAAACATTGTCAGATTCCCTGTGATCCCAGCTTATACCATAGTTACCTATCAAAGGAAAGGAGAATGTTAGAATCTGACCGGCATAGGAAGGATCAGTGATACTTTCAGTATAACCCTGCATGGATTTTGTAAAAACAATTTCACCAAAAGAGGGAATAGGTGACCCTAAAACTTTGCCCTTAAAAACCTCACCATCCTCAAGGATAAGGAATCCATCCATTAAGGTTATTCCAGATGGTGCAGAGTTTATTAATCTTTTCTTTTTGTAATCTCATATAAAAATATGCTGTGAAAGAAGAAATTTTTCCTTGCTATTTCTTTAAAATCATATTGCTTGAATTTTTTTATTATTCCTTCAATGTCGTTGAATGAACTCATTATCAAATATATTTTACCATTATCTTTTAAATACTTACCTGCATTTTTTAAAAATTCAACAATGATTTCCTGACCCTTTTCACCACCATATATTGTTCTATCCTCTTCAGGTTTACCTGGCAAATAGGGTGGATTGAAAATTATGGTATCAAATTTCCCCTTAACGTTTTCAAAAAGGTTTGATTTTATTATATTGATTTTCACATGCTCTTTCTCCGCCTCTTTTTTAATAAATTGGATGGATTCATCATCTATATCAACAGAATAAACCTCATATCCTCTCTTTGCAAGGTTTATTGATATGTAACCAGATCCTGCACCCATTTCAAGTATTATTCCATTAGGCTTTATGTTATCAAGAATGAAAAAAGTGTCCTCACTGGGTTCATAAACCATGATGCTTGAAAAAATTGCATGATTTAAAGGTTGCGCAAAAAAACCTAAATATCCGATATGCATAATGAAACATATGGCATCCAAAGGTATAACAGTAATTACTTTTTTCATAGTTGGTATTTTGGTAGGCTTTTCTGCAGGGTATTTACTTGGATATTCACCTTCACTAAAGAAAGGAACTTACATACAGGCATTTGCAGCATGCTCTTTAAAATATGCACTTGGAGATAACTTCAATCCAGCATTCGAAAAAATAACAGGTGTGAATGTTGGCATGACATTTTCAGGATCCATAACAGGAGCAAGGGAAGTACAGGCTGGAAAGAATTACAGTGTTTTTATTTCAGCTTCAGCACCAATTCTCTATTCCAATTTAATGAATAACACAAAATACACAACATGGGAAATAATATTTGTGGCAAATGAAATGGCTATTGTATGGAGCAATCCAAAGTATGCAATAAGCCCCAATTGGCCATTCTGGTTTGAGAATATTACGGAGAACAATATAACAGTGGGTGCATCAAACGCATCACTTGATCCAAGCGGTTTCCAGGCCATAGAAACAATTAAACTTGCCGGAATACTTTACACAAACTGGTCAAATCCGTACGTACAGATGGCATTCAACTACAACTTCTCAGAATTTATGAAGTACAACAGAGCATGGAATGATTGGTTCCATGGAAAGTTTGGTTATCCGATTAACGATTCACTTGCTCTTTATCATCAACTTTTTGTTTCAAAGTATCTTAACGGTACTTTCAAGTTAACAACAGTTGAAATCGGTCTTGATGGATATCTTACCAGCGGTGCTATTGATTATGCATTAACTTACAGGTCCCAGGCAATAAATCAGCACCTTTATTATTACATGAATCCATCTGGAGAAAACGGCCTTTCTCCATGGATCAATCTGGGCAGTGTGAACGAATCAGTAGTTAAATTTTACACATATGTAAATGCATCAGGACCTTCATGGGATAACGTTGGTACTTTTCCAGGATCCCCAATTTTCTATGCTGTTACAATAATAAGCAATTATACAAGTACTCAAGCAATACAGTACGTTTATGCCCTTTTAACAGGAATGGGCCAATACTATCTATCAAATGCTGACTTTGATCCTCTTTCACAGCCATTCTATGTTGGTACGAACGTACCTTCAATGCTAATGCCCCTAGTTGTACCTGCCCCAAGCTATTTACCTGTATCATCCTACGAGTAATATGAAATCAAAACTTTTTTTTATTTTCATTCCGCTGACTTTTATTTACATTCTTTTCATTTTAATTCCAATAATCAGAGCAATAACGTTTGAACCATTTTCCATGATTTTATCAGATCTTTCAAGCGGTATTGTTCAGAGTATTATTATTACATACATATTATGTGCAATTGTTGCCGGAATTGCAGTTGCCATGTCCTTACCCTATGCATACGTTATGTCAAGGAAAAGGAGTATTCTTTACAGGGCAATGGATAGTGTTGTTGATATACCAATTATGATACCGCATACGGTTGTTGGTATTATCATGCTACTTACATTTGAACCAACAATGCCCCTTGGGAATTTGTTAACAAAAATTTTTCCAGGTTACAGCTTTGATGATACGGTTTTTGCAGTAATTGTAACTTTATTTTTCCTTTCTTCAGCATATTCAATAAGGGAAATTGGTGTTGCATACCAGAAAGAAATAATGGATTATGAGAATGTTGCACAAACACTTGGAATAAGTGAGGGAAAAAGTTTTCTAATTATTTCAATAAGATTGCTTTTAAGGGCAATTTTAAAAGGATTCCTTCTTTCATGGGCAAGATCTGTTTCTGAAGTGGGAGCAATTCTTATCGTTGCCTATTATATTCTACCAGGATTCACAAAACTTGCAGGTGTATTCATATATTCACAGTTCATTGGTGAAGGCCTTGATGCTGCTGCAGCATCATCAACAATTTTAATATTAACTGGAATAATTGTTACTGCAATTTTCAAGGTGGTTGAGGCTTACCATGCTAAGGGTTGAGGATCTTAAATTAAAAATTGGTAACTTTTCTTTGGACATTGAAAATTTTGAATTGAAAAGGAGAAAAAATTTTCTAATGGGTGAAAATGGATCCGGTAAAACAACATTCTTAAAATCATTGTGCGGTATCTATAATGCCCAGGGGAAGATTTTCTTTGATGGTGAAAGGATTGATCATTTACCAATATGGAAAAGGAAAATGGCATATATTCCTCAGAATTTACTGCTTTTCCCACAGTATAATGTTGAAGAAAATTTAAGGGTATCAATAAACTATGGTAATGGTGATGAGGAAATTTTCAAAGAAATTGTAAAGATAATGAACATTGAAAATATTCTTGATAAAAATATTTATGAAATATCACAGGGGCAGGCACAGAGGGTTGCTGTTGCAAGGGCAATAATTTCAAGACCGAAGTTCTTACTCATGGATGAACCATTTTCTATGCAGGATGAAAGATCAAGAATGTCCCTGATATCTGGTGTTTTAGATCTTTTAGATAACTTTGGAATTTCTTATATTTACGTTACGCACAATTCAAGGGATCTTGAACTTGGATTCGATTCATTGAGCATAATGCATGAAGGTAGAATTATTGAGAGTGTTGAAAAAATAGAGGATCTTGAAAATTATTTAAGTTTAAGGTTGATAGATTACAGGAACATTGTGAAAATTGATGGAAAATATTACAAAGTTAATGAAGATTCATTCGAATTTAGTAATGAAGGTTATCCTGTTAACTGTTCAAAATATAATGATGAATACATATGTACAGTTAACATTGATAATGAGAAATTTTTCATAAGATCAAAGAATTATGGTAAGTTCATAAAATTCTACAAATCAAAAATGAAAGAATTAAAATAAAATTTTAATCAAAATAGAAATAGTATTAAAAAAATAAATAAAATATTTAAAATTTTATTAATTTGATTTGAAAATTTTGTTTCGAAAAATTTTTATATTCGTATTTTTTAAATAAAAAATTAAGGTGATTACCAGATGAACATGAAGAGAATTACCGGTTTAGTGCTGGCAACAATAATGCTGTTGCCAATCTTAGTGGCTGCAACAGTGGTTATCAGCTACACTTACCCAACAAGCACAGCATCCAACGCACCCATATGTTATCTAGAACAGGGACCAAACTATGCTACAGCTAATGCGATGGGATTCATTTATGCTCCACAGTCTGGATCTCCATCTAACATTATTTCTGGTACTAAAATTTACATCAATACAACAGCAGGTGCAGGAACTGTTTATCTTTTGAACGTACTTGAAATCGTAAACAACACAAAATCAAATACCATCTACTCAATAGTATGGATAAATTACACTTCTTCAACACCTGTTTACTTTACACTCTACTGGGGATCTAGCGAAATGGGCTTTAATGGCAATGTTGTAACCGGTTATAGTGGATCTGTTACTTACAGTACTTCAACGACTACTTCCGGAGCAATTTCCTTGTCAGGTATAGCAGATCTTTATCTTACAATTGAGATTAGTGGATCTGTTTCTGGATCTGGAACATTGACTGTACAGTATAAGACAGCCTAAATCTTTCTATGAAACTTTTTATAAAAATTTTTTTAATTTTCTTAATTCTTTTTATATTAATATTTCAAATACCCTTAGGTAATTCCAATGCAGTCATCAATTATTCATATAATACGTCCACAAATGCCATTTCTCCAAAAATTGTATATAACAACTCTACAAATTTCCCACCATTCTGGTG
>JAVRLK010000078.1:0-4739 GCA_031961545.1 Thermoplasmatota archaeon
GTAAAAACTCAGGTTTTGGTGAAACGGGTGCTGGTCTTATCGGTGCATTTTATGGTATATTTCTTTCCCTTGCCTTCATTTCCGGCTGGCTTTTATCAAACAGAATAAATTCAAGATATTTGATGTTCTCAGGTTACTTCATGGAAATAACATCATTGATATTGTTATTAAATCATTCTTTCATAATAAGTTTGATTATTTCATCCATCCTTGGTTTCGGTGCTGGCTTTGTTTATTTTTCAGTTCTTATGAATATTTTCAGATCTTTTCATGCAAATATTGGATCCAAAACAGGAATATTTGAATCATCCATCGGTTTTGGATACGTTATAGGACCGTTAATTTCCGGTATACCATCCTCCCTTGGATACCTTTTACCCTGGCTTGTTATAGGGTTATTTTCAATATCTGTTTTTATAATATCCATTATCTATGCAAAAAAGTTAAAAATTATATGATTAGATTACATTTGGGCATTAAAAATTTGAAAACATTTATATATATGTTTTCACATTCTATTCACATTAGGGTGTGCGATTATGAAGTATGATTATTCAAAGATGCTGGTTACAATGGTTGTTCTCACCATAATTTTCTCAGGATTTTATTCAAATTTTTATTCAAACAGTAAGGATGACAAAAGGGTAATGGATTTCGCCACAACAACAATCACCATAAGTTCAACATTTGTTATAAATGAAAGCACGATCGATCCTTTAACAGGACAGCATGGGTTGTACGGTTTCAATGCAATAGTTAATGTTGTTAATGGAGGATCACTTATAGTTAGGAACGCAACACTTTATTTTGTTCAGGATTCAATATCCCCTGTTTCACTTAACATTTACAGTGGAGGATCTTTAATTTTAATCAATTCAACGCTTACGGTTTCACCCAACAGGTATTTCCCTGATGTTTTCTTTACCATTAATGACAATGGTGGTTCGCTTAAGTTTTTGAACTCAAAGGTTGAGTATCCGGGATGGTTTAATGTTTCCTATTCCAATTCAGTTTACTTTAAAAATACAATATTCACATCCCTTCCATCATCAACCTTGAGCATTTTGCAGAGCTTTGATCCAACAATTGATATTTCAAACTATTCATTCGGCCCAACACCATATTTCCTTTCAGACAGCATTTATATGATAAATGTATCATTTCCAGCCCTTTTCCACAGTGAATCATCGGGTGCAGGTGTTCCAAAATACAATTCATATGTTGGAACTGTAAATCCCACAAGGCTTGTGGGTACAGTACCACAGGGCCAAACAACAACAATTGTAAATCAATTTTCGGTCTCAAATCTAAACATAAATCCTTACACAACATTTTACAATGGAACTTTAATAATAAATTATTCAACATCAAACAATTATTCCAACAACTCTTTTGTTTATGTTTATGCTAAGAATGATTTAATATGCCAGCCAGTTTCCATTCCCTACTCAACAAAAAAGATGAATTTGACAGTTCCTGTTTCTTTCTACATGACAAACTATGTTGTGAACAGTACATTCCTCGGGACTACAAACAATATTTTTGTAAACATAACAGGTCCGAAGGGTGGAAGTATAACAATAAATTATGTGAAGTTGAATCTTTACACAGATTCTTCAATTTTGAACAATTTCTATTACCATAATTTCAACCTTATTTCCTCAACAATTTATGGTAAAGATGTTTATTTATCAATAAATTCCAACAATTCAAATGGTAATCCTGATAAGAATTTTATATTTTTGAAAAACAGTGCTGCATACTTTATAAATTTAACAATACCCAAGAACACATTTTACCTTGATCCACCATATTATCTCGGGGACCAATCATCAACAATCTACATATACAGGTACATAGATCTTAACGTATCAAATTACAACGGTGCACCTTTGCCAAAAATAAACGTAACATATTATTCAAACATCCTGCCCATATATGTAAACGGTAATGTTTATACAACCGCACAGCAGGTTAACAGCCTTAACACATTAATAGTTAATCAGATCCCCGGTATATATAATGTAACAAATGCAAAAGGCATAGCATCAATACCTGTTCTATCTGACATTGTTCAAAACATATTCTGGCCAAATGCTCTTTATGTTGGTAATTATAATTTAACATTAACGCAGGGTGGAAGGATCCTTAAAAATATATCAGTCTCGGTGAATTATTTCCCTAACCTGAATGTATCCGGAAACAATGCTTGGAGGAAGATTATCCTAGTTGTACCAGATATTCAGGTAAAAGATCTGATTGTTCCACCTTTCCTTGTTCATGGAAAGACATATTCAATTTCAGCAACTTTAACTGTTCTTGGCGAGAATGTTACAAATGTACCGGTTATCTTTTATCTGAACGGAAAACAGATAGGATCAATAAATGTTAACATTTTTGTTTCTAAAAACACAACGGCAACAATAAATTATTTTGATAATATTTCAATCCCGGGTAATTACACATTGAGTGTAAAGGTAAATCCCTACATGACAATCTATGAAAGTAACTATTCAAACAATTACATGGAAAAGATTGTGAAAATGTATCCAAACGTGGATCTTTATGTTAATAATCTTTCATTTTCATACTTCATGTTATATTCAAATTCATTTTTAAATTTCACAGTAATAAACAATGGTACGGATAGTGCCAATAATGTAATAGTTAACCTTGTGTTGAATGAACCCAATGGAAGTTTGTACAGATCCTGGTTATCAAACTTCCTGCCTGGTCAGGCAATTTCCTATTCACTAAAGTTTTATCCCACATACCAGGGTACATACTATGCAAATGTTTCAGTTATATACTACTGGGACATCAATAAATCAAACAATTTTGGTTTTGTTACCTATCCTGGTGAAATTGACTTTTATCCTGTTTCAGCATGGTATAACATAACAGGAAATGTTTCATACAATTCACCAATGCCTTTAAAAATAACTGTTGAAATAGGTGTTAAAAATATTGTTCCATCACAGGCTCCAACAATACAGGTTGAATTTTATGATTTAACTGACAGCCTTGTTCTGGGCTATTCCAGCTCATATTATATGAATGGAAACATTTATGCAAATCTATCAACAAACTTTCTCATATACGGTAAAAGTTACAGTATTCAGATCATCTTGAATTCAAACATGGCTGTAAGCGAACTGAACTACAGTAATGATGTTATAACATTGAACATAAACTATCCATACATAAGTGATGAGAATTATATTACACTTGGCCCTTACATGAACGGGACAGTTGTTCCAATATACACAAATTTAACAATTTCAAACGGTAACATAAGGAATTTAACTGTCATTTACATCTTCCCAACATTAAACATTGTGAAAACATATTTCTATTCAAATCCCGGGAATAGTTTATCAATTCTCTACAATCTAAACACGGGCAATCTTAACTTTAACAATCTAAATCAACTGAACATAACATATGAGGTTGTTGCAACATATCCTGGAATATATCCATACTATGTTATTCTCCAGCAGGGATTGATAATAGTAAAACAAAAGCCAAACATAATGTTATCATATAGCTTTATACCAAGTCAGTACGTGCAATCTTTAACCAATGTACCACAGAACACATACTTTACCCTTTTAATCAACATTAAAAACACAGGGGGATGGACAGCCTACGGAAACACGACAGTATATGTTTACAACAATAATAATCTCTTTGAAATTTTCAATGTTTCAAACCTTTCACCGGGAGTTACATTCCAAAAATATGTTAATATTACAGCCACGAACGTTGGAAACAACAATATAACAATTGTTGCAAATTACAATTCCATACCCCAGGTAGTTCAGGGACCAAGGGTTGTGCATTTAACCTACACAACCATTCCGCCCGCCATTAAAATAATCATGTATTCAACATACTATTCATTCTATTCAGGTGATAATACAACACTAACATTCTTTGTTATTAATGTTAATGCAACAGAACAGCAGGGAAGGAATGTTTACATAAACAACATAACTCTATCCGTGACAGTTGCAGGTAAAACTTATATTGTTCCAATTGGAGAAAATAACATGGGTAGTGTTAATGTTAAAATAACAAATCCTGGCATATACCAGGTTTATGTTTCATACCAGCTTTTTGGTAACGTGTATGTTGTAACGGAGCCATCAGAACTTATAGTTAATGCAAAGCCATTCTCTTTACCAATATGGTTGATAGCCATAATTGTTGTTGTTGCCTTAATAGCAGGATTCTTCGGTTATTCTATACTCAAATATAAAAAGCAATCCAAACATCTCATGGTCTGTGGAAACTGCGGAAGTTTAATACCTGAGGATGCTGAAAAATGCCCTGTATGCGGTGTTGTTTTTGAAAAGGAGAATGTCAAATGCGGAAACTGCGGATCCTGGATAAAGAAGGATGCCAAGTACTGCCCTGTATGCGGTACGGTTTACCTTGATAAGGATGATCCTGAATATTCAAAATATGTTTCCCTTAGGAATGAATATTTGCTTGATATACAGAAATACAAGGATGAGGCTGAAAGGGATCTCGGCCATAAGTTCACTGACCAGGAATTCTATTCATGGTGGGCAAACAAACCTGAATTCCTCACATTCGAAAAATGGCTGGAAAAGAAAGAGGAGGAGAAAAAGCCAACTGTTGAATGCCCCGTATGCCACACACTCAATCCAAAGGGTGCAAAGTTCTGCAAGGTATGCGGGTCACCATTACCACAGGAAGAGGATAAAAAATAA
>JAVRLK010000079.1:0-4643 GCA_031961545.1 Thermoplasmatota archaeon
ACCTCAACCTAATATATCTACTCCAGCACCTCCACCAAAGAAATCTAAGAAAAAACTTATAACCATAATCATTGCTGTGGTTGTAGTAGTTGTGGTCATTGGTGCAATAATAGGGGCTGTAATAAGTAGCAGTAGCAGTTCTAGTTCATCTTCTCAAGCACCACCTCCTACTGTATACGTAACAGCAGTAGATTTATCTATTGTTTATAATGGAGCATCCAGTGGATATCTAGGACCTACAAGTCAAAGTTTATCTGGATTTACAGTTAATGCTGGGCAATCTTATTCATATTCAATTGAATTCACTTCTTCGGCAGCATTATTGACACATTCTATAACTTCAATATATACAACAACTTCAGGTTTCAGTATTCTTTCTATTTCACCTAATCTTCCTTACTCATTTTCTCCTGGTTCTACTTTTACAGTGACTATAGTTATACAAGCCCCATCTTATGCTTATAACGGAGTCCTACAGATAACAATAGAAACTTCATAAAAATTTTTAAATTTTTTACTATTTTATTTTTTCAAAACTGCATTTTCCTTATTTTCATTCTCTGCTTGCAATGGATTTATTCCATGGACCTTGATTAAATGAGGTAATAGGCCATCCTTTTTTGAGCGAAAAGCCTTACCACATACATTGCATATAAAAGGTCTCTTTCTTTTATTTTCCTCGTATGATTCCAATAATAATTGGTAATCCTTATTTTCTTTCAATTTCTCTTTCAATTTATTTTGTTTGTATGATTCTGAAAGGGAAGGATCAATACTTTTCATTATTTCATTTTCAATTTTCCTTTTATAATACCTGTAGTGCATCTTAAATAAATGCCAGTCTGAATAATTTTTTCCACAATGCTTGCATTTGAAAGGTCTTATACTATCATAAAAATGGTATCCTTTTTCTTTCCATTCTTTCCTTCCTTTTATTGACATTTTATTTCCTCCCTTAACCTTTTTACTCTTAAGGAACTACTATCAAAACCTATAAAAAGTTGTAAAAAAAATTTCAAAAAACTATCAAAATGGGTAGTGTTAAAATATTGTTTAAAATAAGGATTTTCCATTATGGACCTATCACTGTCTCTGTTATTTCTTTTATAAGAATTATAAAAGAAATAAGGAAAAGAATTTAGCATTTATTTTATCCCTCCTGTAAAATCAATCATATTCATAAACGAACTCGTATCCCGGCCTGTAATTTTAAGGTAAATGGATGTTATAAAAATACTGGAGTGCCCCATCCAATCCTGAATTATATTCAAAGGGACCCCTGCAAGGATAGCTTTTACAGCGAATGTGTGCCTAAATTTATGTGCGTGAATATTTAATTTAATCCCTGTTTGGGCCTGTATTTCTTTTTCCATTTTTTTGAAAAATTCTGTTACAGCCGTTCTTGTTTGTTTAAACAACCTTTCATTTGATCTCATATCAATTTGGTATTTTACAGCATAAGTTAAGAGTGCTTCCTTAAGGTCCCTGTGAATTGGTATTATTCGGAATATTGGTTTTTCCTTATTTTTAACTTTCTTTTTCAAAGTGATTAATTTAACGGTTCCGGTTTGTAAATTAAAATCAATAGGTCTCAATTGCAAGGCCTCATCAATTCTTGCTCCGGTTTCCAATAATATAATGGTTAAAAGGTTATACCTTTCCAGGTCCCTGATATATTTTGCATTCTTTTTTGGTTCTTGGTTAAGCAATTCCAATTTATTTTTAAAATAATTGAATATTAAACCCAGGTCTTCATCGTTAAAATATTCAAAATTAACATTTTGTACCGATTGTATCATAGTTCTTTTATCAATAGGAACCAAACTTACCATTATTAACACCTTTAAATATTCTATTAATATTTGATTTTTCAATTTTAATCATTTCAGGCCTCGGGGTATTTAAACCCCGAGGGATCAAACTTATCATTTTATACATTTTGTTAAGCTTCATTTTTTAACCCCCTGTGCTTGAGAAGGCTCAAAGAAATACATACTCACAATCGCATGCTTGAAAACAATTATTCTCCTGTTATCCTTGGTCTGAACCTCAATTTCAAATTGCCCTACCTTTGTTAACTTTCCCATTATTTGGCTATTAAGTATGGTAGTAATCATTGCATCTTTCCCTACATCATCTTTGGTAAGAACTGCGGCCACAGAATATTTAAGGTCTCTATGCTCCTTTTCTTCTTTTTCCTTCCCTTCCTTTTCCTTCTTGATCTCTTCCATCTATCTCACCTCCTTGCTCGTGAAATTAAAAATTCTAACAAATGCAATTCTATTTTCAATATTCAAACTATCCAATAAATGTGTTTTAACAAATGATCTTACTGTGGTAAGTATAATTTTATTTATCATGCTGTAATCTCCTGTTAAATCAAATTTATGAAAAGAAATTATTAAAATGTTCCAATAGAAATTCATTTTAATCTACCCCTTCATTTATACTATTTTTGAATACCCATACATAAGCCTCAGTTGTATTATTTGGTCCTTTGATATAAGTTCCATATTCCCTTAAAAGTTGTCTTTGATCACTAGTTAAATCCTCTACTGGAATATCAATTTCAAAACATATGTATTCCTTTTCCTTACTTGCTAATTCTTGTTTTCTTGCAGGATGAATTTCCTTTCTCCTTATTTTCTCTTTAAACTCATCCTTGTATTTACTGTATATTTCCTGATAATTAAATACCCTCTCTTTCTTCTCTTCTCTTTTTCTTTTCCTCATTTCCTCCAATTTTTTCAATGTATCCTTAGAGAGGTATTCAGCAAATTCATTGTATTCATCATCAGAATTAAAAGTAACCTTACCTCTCTCTTCATCCTGGATTGGTTCATTTGAAATATCAACACCTTCATTGGATGTATTGTTTTCATTGGAAGGAATGTTAATTACATATGCTGTAAGATAGTGTAAATGTGTTTCTTTATCTTCCCATATAATGAAATACTCTTCCAGTAGTTTTCTTTTCTCTTCAGGTAATTGATCAGGCCATTCTTTAGGAATGAAATTCACTAAATGAGGATTGTTAATGGATGGTTCCCATGGATTCTCATTTAATAATTCAATACCACTATCACTTAATAATTTCATTGCTTCATCAATGGTATTGAATTTCTTCCTTGACCACTTATCCTTATTTTCACTTGAATTCTCTGATATCATTTCATTGTACTCTGAATGATTTTCTGCACTTGCTAACATTTATTGATCACCCCCTTGAATACTCCTGCTTTCAATAAAAGTAGTCTCCTGGATATTCTTTGACTTCTGCTGGCATCCTTCCTTAAGCATTTCAAATTCTTGTATTGAATTAATTTTTCCTGAAAACATTATTTGATACTTTGAAATGAAGTCCTCTACTGGCATAGTTTGAAAATTTTCATAATCATTAACAACATCACTGAACATCTTTCTAAAATCTGCCTCTATTCCCAATTCATTAAACTGCTTGCTGTAAAGATTGAACCTTTCATTATTAGTTAATAAATCTTTCAGCCATCCTTTACTTTTGGATTTTCTTATATCATTTTCAATCTTTGTACGAATGATACATACGATCTCAAAGTTTTTGATTGAATTAACTGAGAGATTATTTACTGTATTTGTAGTTGCTGTCTTATTTTCTACCTTGCTTTCAGAACTGCTCTTTTCTGAACTACCTTTATTCTTACCATTCTCATATTCCTTGCGGAATGAGTTGTAAATTGTCTCATCCTTAACCTTGCTTTTATCAAATTTAACATTGTATTTCTGTATCATTTCATCTTCTGATAATTTCAAAATTTCACCATAATCTCTATGAAAATCCTTGATAAATTGATCATAATTGAACTCTATTCCCAGGCTATTAAAGAACTCTTTTTTCTGCAGTTTCATACTACTTTTGACACCATTGTGAATTCCTTTCCTTAACATGAATACTGCAAAATACAGGTCATCCTTTTCCTTTCTCTCTTTCTCTTCTTTCTCTTTTATTTTCTGATTCAATAGATTCTTTAATGATTGAATCTGTATAGCAATATCTTCTCTTTCTTTCTTTGTTTCTTCTTTTTCCTTATTTATTTCCTCTATTTGTTTCTGATAGTTTCTTGTTATTTCCTCTTCTTGTTTGTTTATACTTTCCAATTTTTTATCCATCTCCTTCAATTTATTCTCTAGTTCTTTTATTCTATTGTTTAAATCAAAGACCTCTGCTTCTGAAGAATCAATGAACTTAACTAACAACTCATAAGCGAGTCTTGAAATACTATACTCCCGATGGTGCTCAAACCAATCTCTGACCCTCTTATCATAATAAATTGGTGACTGATACCACTCCTTATTTTCATTCTTTGTTTTAAGTGGCGCTCCTTTCTTTCCCATTATTGATCATCCCTATTAAAAAAAGATTGGTTTTTGTAAGAAGGTTTAAATACGTGTTTAATAATATTACTCCTTGAGGTTGTGAATGAAGGACCTGTTCCTTCTTTCATTTTTGTATCACCTCTTTATTTTGATCGTTATGTTTTGAATTGAAAAATACAAGCTTTTTTGGAACTCTATAATATTGGGATAATTTATTTTCCATATCATTTTTAAGTTCAAAAATGCCAACCTTTCCATTTTCAATGTCTTCAATCAACTTTATGGTTGCG
>JAVRLK010000080.1:0-4563 GCA_031961545.1 Thermoplasmatota archaeon
TGATAATCAACTTTTGTTTAACCTTCACCCCATGATGGCATCGTAAAGCAAGGAAATCATAGATCATGGGAATCGCTTGCCCGCTCATAATTCTTGATAATGTAAGGCCTTCCAATCTTTGCTGCTGCTGCCGCACCTAAGGCAGCTTTTCTTATTGTCAAACACCTTCATACATAGTTGTAAGGGCCAGAACAACGCCTGTCTTTATTATGTCAGGCACTTTGGCACTGTCGTATACATGTGTGTATTGCTAAATTAGGAATATAAAGGCAAAATAATTTTAACTATATGGCAAATATTACTACATCATCTTCAGTACAACGAAATTTTTAAATATTCTTATAGTCTTATTTCATATATGTACAAAAAATTTATCGCTATTATATTAATATCTGCAATGGTTATCTCAGGGTTTTATTTTTCTTCAACCAGTGTAAATGGTGCAGAAAAATCATCTCAACATTTCTCTTCAATAATTTATGCAGATACAGATTCTCAAACAAACAAAAATATTGGGAATTTTACAATATATCTAGGAGATGTTAATTCATCGTACCTTCAGAACATATTAATTCCAGTTTATATGCGCAACGGTTCGAATTTTTCCAACTTAATTCAAATATTTTCATTTGACCCATCGCTTATTAAGTTTGATGGCATTATTAACAATCTAGCGTCCCAGAATGTTAATTTTTCCTATGTCAACCTATCCAATGGAATAATTAAGGTCTACGGAAATGGATCCTTTATTATACCTTTTTATCAAACAATACTTTATTATTTAAAATTCACATCTTTAAAGCAAGAACAATACATTACCACAGTTCTTCTGGACAGTTCTACATTAAATGGAACTACATACAATACAATATCCGAATCGCACTTAAGGATTGCGCGCGGATGGACAAATTTAGGCCCAAGGGATTTTTCAAAATTTGATCCTTACGTATCTAGCGGTAATATTACTCCACCTTTTCTCGCAGGCACTGTCCCTGCAATAGGTTATAGCCCTTACAACTTGTCAATTCTTTATGTCACATCAGGTCGTGGAGGACCATGGCAGGGTAATCTCTATAAAGGAGAGGATGTGAGCGGATTTGGAGGCGTTTTCAGATCTGATGATTCAGGTAAAACATGGTATCCTGTTGATAATGGTTTAAATTCCACTGAAGTAACCACTATTGCAGTTGATCCTTATAATCCAAATATTGTTGTTGTGGGCACAGGAGGAATAGCATCAATAGTTGGAGGAGGCATATATAAAACAATAAATGGCGGGATGAGCTGGCAGGAAACTTATGGAATGGGCGCAAATTATATAACATATTATGATGGAAAACTTTATGCAGCTTCATATCACGCAATCCTTGTTTCTTATAACTTTGGAACAACATGGAATGTTATAAAGCGTTTTGACAGTATTGTTACAACCATGGATGTTTCAAATAATGGATCTACGATTTTTGTTGGCATCTATAACCCAGATAGCGTATCAATTTTAAGATCCACAAACGGAGGAGAAAATTTTTCCACTGTTCTAACTCTCCAGGGCTACTATTCCGTAAGTCAGATACAGACAGATCCATCAAATAGCTCAAGAATGATGGCTTTAATTGAACATGCATATACCACTTACCCGAATCTTTTCTATTCTTCAGATAATGGTGTTACCTGGTATTCAATTAATGACAGCAAAGTGGGAATAAATTACGCAATATTTTATGGATCTGGATATCAGAATGGATATGTAGCAGAAGCACCACAATATTTCACTTATGATCCTTTAAATGGCAATATCATTTATGTGATTGGCCCGGGTTATGTATACAAATCTACAGATTGTGGCATGCATTTCTATCCTCTAAATACAAGTGGAACACCTGAAGATGGCCAGGCTGTTGGTGGAGATAACAGGGTCATGAGCATAGATCCATTAAATGATAGCATTATGTTTATTGGAAGTGATCAGGGTTTGTCCATGTCGAAGGATGATGGATATAATTGGACACAGCTTGATAACAGGTCTGCAAGTATGGTCTATACTGTAGCTGCATCAGGAAGCTATATATTTACTGTTGTACAAGATTGGGCCCCTATTTTCTCCAATAACTATGGAAATACCTGGTTTACAGCACCAGGAAGTGAGGAAGGGTGGGCATCAGTGGATCCTTATAATAATTCTATAGTTGTTGTGGAAAGCTCAGATGCAATGATAGTGTCAAACAATGGAGGAAAAACATTATTTTATGCCAAAATAAATAATGAATCTTATTTCGGTTATACATCAAAAAATGTTAATGCAATAGTTTATGCTAAGAATGGTACGATATTTGCAGCGGAAAGTGGTGGAATTTTCAAAAGCACGGACAACGGGCATACATGGAATCTTATTCCCAATTCTCCATCATCCATGATTGCTATAGCCATCGATCCCATTAATCAGAGTATACTGGTTGCATCCGGTTCTACTGCAGGTTGGGTCTCACCTGGAACATACGAATCTACAAATGGAGGATTAAGCTGGACAAAAATTAATGATATACAATTTAATTCCATAGCCATCGATCCTTCGAATGATTCAATAATTGCCGGCGTATATTATACAAATGATTATTTAGGAAATCTCATGATAAGTTATGATGGAGGAAAAACCTTTCAAAATCTCAATTTTACTACCATAAATATGTTTGTTGCTTCTCCGCAAATCTTTTTCCATGAACAGAATGGAAAAACTTTTATGATATATACAACGGACCAGGGTATTTTTGAATCAACCGATTTAGGTAAAACATGGATAGATGTAACTTATAATATTCCAACATCCGTGATAAGCGATCTATTTATCTCAAATAACAATTCTGCCTATGTTTCCACATATGGAATGGGCGTGTGGTATGATCCTGATTTATTTAACCAAACTTTTGTTCAAAATCCCCCAATTCTCACAGGTTACCTTCCAGATAATGAATCCATGATTATAAATGGAAATACCATTTACGGGCATGGATATTTTTCAATAGTTATAAATAAAGGCATTAATACAATTTCCAGTCCTTTATTAAATGAAAACATATACTTAAATGGGACAGGCGGATCGTTGTATTTCCTGAATTTCTCATCACCTAAGCTGCCTTTAATGTTCAAGGAAAATGGCCTTCCAAAAAATTTAATGTTTACAATCTCAATAAATGGAATAAACCATCAATTAAGCGATAATTCAATTTTGTATTTAACGCCGGGACTTTTGAACATATCATTTTATCCTGTAAGCACCGATTTTTCGATTTTTATGCCGGAAAAATCCATTCTTGAAATAAATATGAATGTCATTCCCCAAACAATCACCATAAATTACAGTCAAAAATTCAAGAATTATTTAACAAACTTAACATCAGAAATGACGGGTAGTTGGATAACAAATATAAACTACAATAAAGGAAACATAATATTTGCCGGTGGGGGTAACAGCATAATTTTAAATATTTTAACAAACCAAATTAAGCAAGTTTCTCTTGGTTCTGTGGGAATTAATACAGCAATACCATTTGGTGATGGATTTTTACTTGGTGGAAGTGAGTGCTGTTCAAATAAACCAGCCTTATTTTATTATAATTTAAGTACTGGAAACCCTTCAAACTTAACATATATTTTACCTAAATCATGGAATAGCCCAATAGATAATTTATTTAATATAAATTCAACAAGCTTTGGATTGGTGGGAGGCAACACTTCATCTATTTATTTTGGAATAATAAAAAACAAAACATTTTATAATCTTTCTCAATGTATACCTTCATATTTTTATAGTTACTCTTATTCCGCCGCCTACATTTCTTCTTACAACTGTATAATAATGTCTAACAATGGAGAATATGTAGGAATCTTTTATTTAAAGAATGACACATTTGAGGATATATCTTCCTTATTTCCATATGATTTTTACGTTGGATCTGATGTATGGACACCTTCACATTCATATATTGCAACCAACGGTAACGAAACAATGATTGTAGGCACATTGCTGAACGGACATATTTTAGATCAGCCAATGGTAACATTATTCAATCCAAAAACGGGCGTAATTGATCTTTCAAATTTATTTTCAGGAACTGGACTTTTAGATAGCGTTTATTGGAACGGAAAGGAATTTGTTTTTGCTGGTATAACCGTAAATGGAAAAAATCCACCCATATTTATTTACAATCCTGTGGAAAACTCTTTAACTGAAGTAAATACCACCTATTTTGGTAATTTTTCATTAATAGATAGCGCGATACTGGTTAATAATTCCCTCTACTTTACAACCTTCAATACAAGGCCAATACCAAACACCATATACGTTGTTGATTTTTCATATTGCGGATTGATAAAGCTAACACCAGTTGGAACAGCATCAATAAGCACGAACGTAATTTCAACGCTAAAAATTGGAAACCAGACATACACAGGAAGAGAATTCAACATACCATTGTTCATTGGAAATTATTCCGCAAACTTATCTTCCCCAGGCTATAAAAGCTATAATTTCACTGTTTCGGTTCTTCCATTTGTAACATCATATTA
>JAVRLK010000081.1:0-4540 GCA_031961545.1 Thermoplasmatota archaeon
AGCTTGTCATGCTTATTTCAGGTATTTTGAGCTTAATTGGTGTTTATACATCATTACTAAGGGAAAAGAAGAAATTTTAATGATAAATATTTTATAAGTAAAAGAATTCACGATGCCTATGGAATACAAGTGGACAGTGCTTACAAACACAACCCTTGGCGGTCTCATGTCCTCAATAAACATGACAATAATAATGATTTCTTTACCAGCAATATTCAGGGGTCTTGGAATAAATCCAACAGCACCTGGTGAATTCACAATCCTTCTCTGGGTTTTGATGGGCTATAGTGTCGTCCTCGCATCATTGCTCGTTACATTTGGAAGATTATCTGACATGTACGGAAGAACAAGGCTATATACAACAGGATTTATAATTTTCACTGTTGCATCTGTTCTTTTATCAATAATACCCAGTGGATCGGGCAATACGGGAGCATACCTTTTGATTTTATTTAGAATGGTACAGGCTGTTGGTGGAGGATTCCTGATGACAAACAGCACTGCCATGTTAACGGATGCTTTTCCACCAAACGAAAGGGGAAAAGCACTTGGAATAAACCAGATATCATTTATTTCCGGAAATTTAATTGGTCTCATAGTTGGTGGTTTGCTTGCGGGTTATGACTGGCACCTTGTTTTCATTGTTAACGTTCCATTTGCTGTTGCGGGTAGTTTATGGTCAATATTTAAATTAAAAGAAATTTCAAAGAAAGTAAATGTTCCAATAGATTATAAAGGTAACTTTTTCCTTGCGGGTGGTCTGATCCTCATAAGTTTGGGTTTCACGTACAGCCTTGTACCATATGGAAGTTCAAGCATGGGTTGGAATAATCCCATGGTTATTCTCATGTTTATTTTTGGTGTTATTTTCCTTGCACTTTTTGTTTACATTGAAAGAAAAGTGAAGTTTCCATTGTTTAACCTTAACCTTTTCAAGGTTAGGGCATTTGCATATGGTAACATTGCTGGATTTTTGAATTCACTGGGAAGAGGTGCTGTAATGTTTCTTGTTGTTATATGGTTGCAGGGTATCTATCTACCATTGCACGGTTTCAGCTATGAGCAGACACCATTATGGGCAGGTATCTATATGATACCCATGATGGTTGGATTTGTTGCTCTGGGACCAATAGGAGGAATGTTAACCGATAAATATGGTGCAAGGCTTTTTGCAACACTTGGTATGATAATTATGGCCATATCACTTTATCTTTTAACATTATTACCATACAACTTCAATGTATGGGAGTTTGAACTGATTCTTTTCATGAATGGTGTTGGAAGTGGCCTTTTTGCATCACCCAACACAACAGCAATAATGAATTCTCTCCCTCCAGAATACAGGGGCGTGGGAAGTGGAATGAGAACAACATTGAACAACATAGGTTCAACAATTAGCATGGCAATGTTCTTTTCAATTGCAATAACCGTTTTTTCACAGAATCTCCATCCAATCCTTTACCATGAGGCAATAAATCTTGGCTTTCCACAAACTTTAGCAAGCATGATTTCACAAATTTCACCTTCAGGAATTCTTTTCGCAGCATTCATGGGAATAAATCCCATATCATCTTTACCACAAAATATTCTAAATTCTCTTCCAGAATCAACAAGAAAATTAATTGAATCCAATTCATTCATACCGAATATAATTGGATCTTCTTTCATGCAGGGTCTCAGGGAATCGTTGATCGTTGCGGTAATATTAACGCTCATAGGGGCGATTTTATCCGCACTAAGGGGTAAAAAATACATACATGAAGAGAATTTCAAAAATTTATAAAAAATGAAGTAAAGTTATATAAATTAGCATGAAACCTACTGAAAAGTACATGTGGAGTGCCGTGAAATTTGCTGTTAAAACATCAAGCAAATTTCTATTCCAGTTACTTTTGTTCAATGCAATTTTTGTGAGCTTAACAGCCCAGGGAATTGTAAGGAAGGATCCTAGTATTGGAAAGAATTTTGGGTTGAAGTAGACAGCAAAAACAAACAGGGGATAGGAAAGCCAGATGAGTGAAAGATAATAGATCATGGATCCCTTCTCACCAAGAATGTTCGCCACCGTTCTAACACCTGCCTTAAGGTCATCATCCATATCCCTCCAGTTGTTCCCATGCAAAATTGCAACAATAACGAATCCTAAGGATATGGATATTAATATTTCAGAAATACCTGGAACACCACCTTGAAGAACATATGATCCAAGGAATATACCTGGACCGAAGGCAAGGAACACTGCCAGATCTCCCAATGCTATCCATTTCCATCCAATTTTTGGAATGCCGTAAAGAATGCCTGCAATAAGACCTATTAAAACGTATGGAATAATCTGGTTTTTCAGTATCATGAGAACAGTGCCGATTATTGAACCTGTTATGAATAAAGAAATAACGTAGATTAAAAATTTCTTCGGATCCATTATTCTGTCAACAAGAACCCTTGATCCAGCAGAACCCATGGTTGTTGGCCTGTCAACATTTGTTACAAAATCAAAATAGTCTGAAAAGGCGTTGAAGGATCCATGTATGAGTATTAGGGAAATTAATGATAAAATGAATAAAATAAGGTTGAAGTGCTGGGCAAGTATTGCACCGAAAACCAGAGCAGTTATGCTCTGCTGGAAACTCCATGGTCTCAATGCTCTAAAATATCCTATTTTTCTTTCCTTCAATTCATCAAGAGAAAACTGTGCATTGAAAATTTTTCTCTCATTCCTCATATCCGTTACCTTTATATAATCTGGTACAAGCCTAGCAATATAAACATGGCCAGATTTAACAAATAGCGCATCCTGTGGAATTTTGTAAAGTAGTGAACTCCTTTCATCATGGAATTCACCGGGTTCACCCAATATTTTTACACATCCCTCACCCTGAACATAATAGTCCGGTCTATCCATATCAATGGTGAAAGAAACTTTACAGTTCTTAAGAATATTTTTCAATGTTCTTCCTTCCTTTTCAACCAGGAAAACAAATCCTCTATCCAAGGCATAGTATACCTTTGTTGCCCATAGTGTTTCACCGTTTGTTGAAATCACCATGGTTTTACATTTTCTGAGAAATTTGAGTAGATTTTTGTCCATAGAATAAAAAATGAATTCATTAATTTAAAGGTTACAGGTAAAATTTTACCCATTTAACAAAAAAATTATCATGATCACGGTAAGGAATTGTAAAGCAACTATTTCTCCTGTCTTTTCAGGATCATTTCTAAGAAAATCATTCAAAAATAAAATATGCAGGATTGAAAGAATCAGGAATATTAAAGTGAATATATAAAATATACTTAATATTATAAAGGATGATAATACAAGGGAGGAATAAATTATCCTGAACTTTTTGAAACGTATTGAATTTTCATTCTCTTCAGGCAAATGGTGAATGAACCTTATTGCAGATGTGCTTAACCCAAAGAAAATCGAAATAAGAATATAATTAATATTTATATCAACGCCTAGAGCTGTTAGGGATCCAAGGAATAATAATGGACCGAAATTAAAGAATGTTGAAATTTCACCAACACCTTTTTTGTAGAACTCAAATGGAGGAAAAAGGTATGCGTAGGAAAAGAATAAAGCAAGGGCGCCGTAAATTAAAAGTATGAATTTTTTTGTTAAAAATAGAACAATAAAACCAAGGGAAATAGATATAAGGAATGAAACCATTGAAAGTAAGAAAACCTTTTTTGAACTAATTTTTTCCACCTTTATTGAATATGGCCCTATGGGGAAATATGAGTACTGGAATTTCACATCCCTACCATATTTGTAATCACTCACATCCATCGAAAGGTTCATACCCATCTGGAAGAAAATCACAAAGAATAAAAGAAGAATGAAAACTAAAAAATTATTAAATTTTCCAATGGACCAGGCAAGCAAAACAGGCCCTATTGAAGTTAAATAAAGAGGAAATTTTGTTAACTTTAACAAATTCATAAGAAAGATAATTCAAAGATCATGATAAATTTTTTTGCAAAGCCTTCATCACTAGTTTTTTTAAGGTTATTTGAAAAACGATATTCATTTCTTTCACCTATTTCTATTCAAATTATTTTCAAAGTATGAAAAAAATGTTAAGAATAAAATGTAAAAAAATACAATTTTAAAAAAAATTTTTTCAAAAGGTTTAAGAATTAGTTATTACATGAATTATTTTAGGAGGAAAAAAACATGGTAAGTAAAAAAACAACAGCAATAATAGCTGTGGTTGTTGTGATTATTGTAGTGGTTGCCGCTGTTGCAGTGATGCTATCAACGAAACCGTCAACACCCACACCTCCCAGTTTATCAATAAAGCTTTCACAGAGCACTGTTACAGCTAATGCGGGACAGAGCATATCCTTCATAGCCTTTGTCTCCGGTGGAACACCAAATAATGTTACATTCAACTTTGGTGATGGAACAATTGTTAATGCATCATATTCATCAACAATAGGTGGATATCAGGCATCACATGTATACAATGTTCCGGGCAGATACCTTGTTACAGTTTCAACAATATATCAGGGTTATACCTTCAATAACTATGGGAAT
>JAVRLK010000082.1:0-4447 GCA_031961545.1 Thermoplasmatota archaeon
GAAAGGCCGAATGAACTTATTGATGAATAGCTTGATATTTTTTCAATGGATTCTATCAAAAGGTTTGATCCAAAGTAAAGTAAAATCAATGAAAGGACGAGCTGAATTATTGTTCCCAGCATTGGTCTCATTATTTTTCCAAAGTATGGTATTTCTACATCCTCAACAATGAATTCCTCCGCTTTTTTATATATTAAATAAATATAAAGGAAATAGGAAAAAAGGAAAATTATGGCTAGTGGGATGGATAAAAATGGAAAATAGTGGGGTAAGAGAATAAAAGGAAAAAGAATTAGAATGAAAAGATAGGGTAAATATAGGATCCTGTCCACAACAAAATCTTTTTTGTTTGATTTTTTAATTAAAAATGAAAAGATTACGGCAAGCAAAATAAAAGAGTATGCAACACTTGATGACATAAAAGGTTCACCGAATATCGTTCCAAGACTTATTTCAAAGCCCGATTTTCCACCATAAACAGAAAGCGCTATAACAATAATAATCAATTCGGGAAAGGATGTAAAGATTGGAGAAATGATTGAACCTGTGAATGATTTTGACCAGTTAAGCCTTTTGGCAAAATATTCTATTCCATTTGTGAAAAGAAGGGATCCAAGGAAAACAATGATAAGACCGATTATCAGAATTATTATATCATTCATTTTAAAGGAAAAATGGTAAGTTTTATTTTAACCTTTGTGAATATGGTCTTATGCTTCAGGTTTATACTGGTAATGGAAAGGGTAAAACGACAGCAGCGTTCGGTCTCGCATTCAGGGCACATGGAAGGGGTAAAAAGGTTGCAATAATACAGTTTGTGAAACCCAATGAATCGGGTGAATTCAAGGTTGCAAAATCACTTGGTATCCTTGTTGAACACTACGGTTATCCAGGTTTTATAGTTAAAGAACCAAGAATGCAGGACTATGAACAGGCAAGGATAGCATGGGAAAGGGCAAAGGAAATCATTCAATCTGAAAAATATGATATTGTTGTAATGGATGAACTTAACATTGCATTTTTCTACAAACTTCTCAATGTTCATGATGTCATTGATTTCATAAAAAATTATAAGGAAAAAATGGAAATTGTTGTAACTGGAAGATATGCACCCCAGGAAATAATTGATCTTGCAGATCTCGTGACAGAGATGAAGGAAATCAAGCATTATTACGTTAAGGGAGTGAACGCAAGGGAAGGTATTGAATTCTGATAAATTAATTCTCAATATTTTTTACCATATAATCCTTGAGGACCTTTGATATATCAATGATTTCATCAACAAAATCCTTGATTGTTTCAATGTTTTTTGATGATGAAACTATCAACCTCACTTTATATTTCAAATTCCACTCCCTTTTCAACTTGTTCAGGGTTAATGCAACAACAAGGTTATAGGGATCATCCGGTGAAGATATAATAACTTCCCTCGCCTTTTTGATCTGCGCCTTTTCAAGTGTTTCAATTGAATCCGCCATTCCCTTTATAACAAGAAATCCTTCATGCCTTAACATGTTTGCATTTTCCTCATCCCTAACAATGGCTATGAATGGAATATCCCTGTTTTTGTACTCCTTCATGATTTCATAGACAAGACTCGTATAACCGCAGAATATGGTATGATCGCTCATTCTTGAAAATTCCATAACCTCCATAATGTTCAGCACCCCCTTCATCCTTCTTTCTACTATTGGTCCCATGAGTGTTGAAACCATACCAAAGAATGAACCAATACCCAGGATAACAACTGATGATGTAAAAAGTTTTGCGATACCCGTTAAGGGTAAAATATCACCGAAACCCAGCGTTGTCATGACCTCTATTGTGTAATAAAATGCGTTTAAAGGATCCTTTATGGGTGGCTGAAATTGATTGCCAAGTAAAAGAGAGCCTGCCATGCCATAGATCAGTGTGAAAATTATTGTTATGAGGGCAATCAATGTTTCATTTGAAAGCTTGAGGAGTGATGGGTAGATGAACTTATTCCTGTATATTATTAATAGTATGAGAATAAATAGTGAAAGAGAAATTGAAACAGCACTTGCAGGAATAAATGAAGGTGTTCTTACAATGTTCATTATTAGAAAATATCCATTTATTATTATACCAAGATACCAGCTTCCTGCTGTTCTTTTCCTCAACCCTATGGAATCAAACAACAAAAGAATGCCATAGGTAAGGTTATCCATTGGACCAAGGTAATTTGATAAAAGATGTATTTTAATTAAATTTTCAATGAATGATGTATGGAAATAGATGTAAAGCAATGAAAGTATTATTTCAAAAACACCTACACCGATTACAATCTTTGGTATGGTTCTGTGTGAAATTTTCATTTTATTTTACAATTAATAACTTTTTAAATAATTTTTCCATCAGGGTTTATAAATGCAGGCAGGATCCGATTCAAGTGGATCGTTATAGTATGAAAATGCCCTTGCCCTTGATCCTCCACATATATCCCTGTATTCACATTTTCCACATTTTCCCTTGAATTCTCCATTCCTTATTTTTTTCAAAATTTCATTTTCCCTGTATATTTCAACAATACTTTTTTCCTTAACATTTCCAAGAGAGAATGGTAAGAAACCGCTTGGATAAACATCTCCTTTGTAGGATACGAATATTACACCCTTTCCATCCCTTGTTCCTGAACTTTCAGCCAGGGATTCATTCCCAGGTTCACCCAATTTTTCAATCAATTTTTCATGAAGATCTTCATAAATTTTTCCAGTGAATTTTATATTGTTTTTTCTTTGAATTACAACTCTTCTGAAGAAAGGGGCCTCAACCGTTCTCACCCTGATACCATAAAATGAAACATCGTAAAGGAAATTCAAAACATCTTCAATTCCTTCTGGAGATAATTCTTCAACATCCATGCCCCTTCCAACCTTTATTAAGAAAAATACTTCCCAGGTATCGATACCATATTTTTTAAGTAAAACGGCAATTTCAGGGAGATCCATAAAATTATTTTTCATGACTGTTGTGTTTATCTGTATTTTAATTCCAAGTTTTTTAAGATTTTCAATTGCCCTGATTGTTTCTTCGTAATGATTAATTATGCCTCTAATTTCATCATGCGTTTTCCCGATTCCATCAAGGCTTATGGATACACTTTTCAATCCATGCTTTGCTAAATTTTCTAAATTCTCAAAATTCAGATTTTTTGTAACGCTAGGTGCAAGAGCAAAAGGTATTCCATTTGAATTCAAAAATTCAATTATTTCAATAAGATCGTTCCTCATCAATGGATCCCCGCCTGTTATTATTAAAACAGGGTGTGGTTTTCCAAAATCCTTTAAAGATAAAATGAATTCCTTTGCCTCATCGGTTGAAAGTTCACCGGGCAGAGATTTTTCTATAGCCTCTGCCCTGCAGTGTTTGCATTTAAGCAAACATGCCTTTGTACTCTCCCAGAAAACAAGTATCGGTCTGGAATTGAAATCCATTCCTCTGATCATCAAGTTTCACCATTTTTTTATGAATTAATGAAAAATAATGAAATTTTTAAATGTTTTGTCATTTTTTCTATTTACAAGGTATTATTTTATAAAAAATTAAATACTGAAATTTTAATTCTAAAATATGCCAGCCCTAACAACACATGTTGGTAGCCTTCCAAGACCTGAAAATTTGAATCAGGAAAATATGGAGGAATCAATTTATAACGTTGTAAAAATGCAGGTTGAAATTGGCCTGGATGAAATAAACGATGGAGAATACAGGAGGGCAATATTTTTCGGTGATATAACAGGATTACCCGGATTCAGAGGGCATGCGTTTCCAATAACAGCCTCAGCAGGTGATCAAGTCTTTGTCTCTGTTGTTGAAAGCAAAGTTCAATACGACTTTTCAAATCCCATTGGATCAAAGGAAGTTGATGGTGTAAAAAAAGTTCTGGAAAGACTTGGTGTAAAAAGAAGGATAAAAATTTCCATTCCTTCACTTAGCTGGATGAGCATTTTTTATCCCGATGAGAGAACAATGCCAACAAATGATAAAAATTTCATAGAAAAGCAGGCAAGGATCGTAAAACAGTATTATCCGACATTGGATGATTACCTTGATGATATGAAGAAAATAATAATAAATGAGGCAAGGGCATCCATTGATTCTGGAGCTGAAACAGTACAGTTTGATTCCCCGGATCTTTTCCAGTTCGATGTTTATGGTCAATATCTGAACACAAGGAAAAAGGACAAGCTGATTGAAGCAATAAAACTGAACAATGAATTTCTTGAAGCTTTACCATCCCAGAATCTTCAGGTTCATATTTGCTGGGGAAACCTTATGAACACACAGTTTAACACCCTAGGACATTATGATCTTGCTTTGCCTGAAATTTATGAATTAAAATCTGGAACAATTGGTCCGCTTGAGGTTTTTGATGGAATTAGAGACTTTGATGAATTAAAGTATTTCAAGGAATATCCATTACCTC
>JAVRLK010000083.1:0-4364 GCA_031961545.1 Thermoplasmatota archaeon
ATCCCTCCATCATCTCAAGAAATATATATGTTTAATTTGGGAGTCCCTTGGAAATTTTCACAAAAGCAATGGGTGGACTTTTTATCAACGATAGGTTATAATGAGATATGGATTATAGAAATACCCGCACCTAAAGTAGAGGGTTTTCCTGAACTTCCAAAGGAAGTTCTAGATCATTTGAATAAAGCTCAAAAAGCTCTTTTTGACAAAAATGAACCTTTTGAAAATGTTCTTAAGCATCTTAGAGATGCAAAAGATGCATTTGGAAGATTAGATGCAATCAAACAAGCTTTGGAGGAGAAAAAGGGAAAAGAATCTGAACAAGTTGATGATCAAAAATCTGAGATTAATAAAATGATAGATGAGGGATCAGGGAAGGAAAAGGGTTATGATCCTAAAAGCACACGTATTTACAAAATTTATAAAGATATTGATAATTTTCTTAATATGGGAGCACATTCCGATGTATATAGAGTTACTTATGAAGATGCAAAGCTAGCTTTTATTTCTTTTGTATCCATTCTATCCTATTATTCATCTATTTTATCTAAGATTGAAGAAAAAAAGAAAACATAACAAATTGTTTCAATTAATATCTGAACGAATTTAGGAATTCATCTACCTTTTTTTTAATCAGGCCTTGGTTTTGTAATTCTTTAATTTTTGTAAAATTATGCGTTTCTTTTACGGAAATTCAATAATAATTGGTCTGGTCCTTAAACTCATTATTTTTTGATAATAATTATTTTTTGATTTCTATTTTAAAAAATTACATTTATATACCTCTTCTGTATAATTAATAATTAGGAGGTGATAAAATGGATGAGTTCACAAAGGAAAGAGAAGAAAATGATTTACTAGCCGAATATTTGACTGACCAAAATTTATCACACATCTATGTTATAATTGAAACAATTGATAAGAAGATGTTTAAGGGAATAGTAAGAAGGGTAACAAAACATCAAATCGAAATTGAGGAACCTAATTATGATTACCCTCAAGATACTGTGAATCTCATTATCAACAAAAATGCAATAATTTCAATAACATACATTAAAGTTCAAAGATACTAAAAATAAAAAAGGATTTCTACAGAGCTCTTATTAAAAACAAATTTTTAAACAATTTATTTTTTATAATTTTTTTATTTTTTTGCATTTTTAACTTTTATAGTGATAAAAATTTTGTGTAAGCAGGAAAAAATATTGATGTCTCCTTCAAGAGTAAGTATCACTAAAATGAATAATTATTTAAATAAAATTTACATCACTGCTAACCTTTGTTAGTAAACATTAAAAATTTCTTGTAAAGATTCGCAGGAGGGCATTATGTTATTATCTTCAGATGGAAGAGTTATAACAAATTCCTGTTCCATCTTAGAAGTCTCTTCATATGTAAAAGCTTTTATTATAACCTTTTTTTCATCTCCAAATAATGATTGGTTTAAATAAATATTCCCTATTTGGATTGGTACAGTTGGATAAGAAACAGATACAATGAATTGATTCAGATTAACCTGAAGTTTCTTTACCATAATATATTTGGGATTATTATCTAATTTCTGCATTGATGTTTCGGGAAATTCCATAAATGTAGGGTCCACAGGTATGTCTGGGATATTCATACCTTCTCTATACTCCATATAGATCTCAATAATCGATACAATATTCTTACCTATTTTGTTTCCCTCATTAATGTAGGAGAAATTAGCAATAACCTCTTTTTCTGTAAGATTAGGTTTCATCCTTAATCCACAATTAACATTCATCTTCACTTTGGGTGAACTTCTTTTTTTAACCAAATCTATAAATTCCGGCAGACTTATTGTGATGGTGCTACTACCGTTTCTTATGTAACCTTCATTTTTGCTTTTAGAATAATAGGTATAATTTAAGCTATTTTCCTTATTATGTATTTCTATAATATATACAATTTTATTATTTTCAAGTGATATTGGTTCAATCTCGAGATGATACTCTGTTTTTTGATTATTAGGATATGATAGAATATCCTCCTCTATCTTATCCCTTAGATTTAGATTTCCGAATAAATTCTTATCTACTCCAGTTATGCTAACAATTTTATTTTTATTTTTTTTATTTTGACTTGTTTTAGCTCCAAGTATAAGTAACCCTCCTTCCATATCTAGCTTATTCAAAAAGCCAATTAGAGGTTTAAAAACTAAATCACCCAATTTGTTTTGAAGGTCAGAGAAGGTTTTTATGTTATCAAATGCTTTTGCCTCTAGCCAATCATTTTCTACCATCCCAATTAAGTTGTTTAAATCATTGGTGGTTATTTCTTTTTCTTTTCCAAATAAGCGATTCATTAACTTTCCCATTGTATTATGATAATTTATTTATATTTTTAAATTTTTCTTTTTTTAACGAAACAAACAGACCTGAAAATTCAAACTTTAAAATTGCATTAAATTATTTATTTTTTATATTAAACTCATAAAACACTATATATTTTTCATAACAAACTACCTCATTTTTAAAAAATAAAAAGGAGGGATCAGCTTAAAAATGAAAAAGATTAAAGGATTTAAAGATCTGAACTGTTGTTTTTGTTTTGTATTACCCCTTCATTGATTTTATTTTCCATTGGAACCTGTGTATCAATATCAATTCCGTGCACTTTTTTTAAGTAAGGTTTCAGGCCATACTTTTTTGATTTGAACGTTTTACCGCAAATATTGCAAACAAAAGGTCTTTTATTCTTATTTTCATTGTAAGCTTCCAGCAGTAACTTATATTCTTTGTTTTCATTTAGCTTAGTTTGCAATATTTTTTGTTTCATTTTATCGGAAAAAGCTGGATTAATCTCTTTCATTATATTAGATTCAATTTTCTTTTTCACATACCAATAATGCAATTTAAAATTATCCCAATCAGCGAACCTTTGCCCACAGTACTTGCAATAATAAGATTTCAATGAGTTATAAAAATGGTAACCTTGCTCTTTTCAATCCTTTTTACCACTCATTTTTCACCTCCTTTCACTATTAAAATTTTATAAAGCATTGTAAGAGCATCATTAAAAAATTGATAGGGGTTTGTAAATAAATTATTAAAATGATCAATTTTTTAATATTTGAAAAACATGCCCTTACAAAGGGTTCATAAACTATAAGCTCATTTATTTCTTTATTAAAAAGAAATAAAGAATAAAGGGAAATCATTTTGCACCACCAAGGAAATCAATTTGATTCATGAATGAACTCGTGTCCCGGCCTGTTATTTTAAGGTAAATTGAGGTTATAAAAATACTACTGTGAGCCAACCAGTCCTGGATAACATTTAAAGGAATTCCAGCCATTATTGCTTTAACTGCAAATGTATGCCTAAATTTGTGTGCATGAATGTTCAATTTTATACCGGTCTGTATCTCAATTTCCTTTTGCATTTTTTTAAAAAATTCCGTAACAGCCACCCTGGATTGCTTAAACAATTTATTATCTGATCTCATATCAATTTGGTATTTTACAGCATAGGTTAAGAGTGCTTCTTTTAGGTCCCTGTGAATTGGTATTATTCTGTAAATTGGTTTTTCTTTATTTTTAACCTTCTTTTTTAAAGTGATTAATTTAATGGTTCCTGTCTGTAAATTGAAATCAACGGGTTTTAATTGTAATGCCTCGTCAATCCTAGCTCCAGTTTCCAATAAAATGATCACTAAAAGGTTATACCTTTCCAGGTCCTTAATGTATTTTTTATTTTTTTGCGGGTTTTGATTAAGGTTATCTAATTTATTTTTGAACCATTGAAAGATCAAATTTAATTCATTATCACTGAAATATTCAAAGTTTAAATTTTGTGCAGATTGAATAAAGGTTCTTTTATCAACTGGGATCAAACTTACCATTATTAACACCTTTAAATACTCCATTAATTTTTGATCCTTTATTTTTTATCATTTCAGGCCTCGGGGTATTTAAATCCCGAGGGATCAAGCTTATCATTTTATTCATTTTGTTAAGTTTTATATGGACACTCCAAGAAACAATTTTTTGAAAATTCATATGATTGTTAAAAATAAAAGGTTCTTTCATTTTTGATCACCTCCTTTAAATGGTTTTAAATTTGCCAATTTTTTCTTCCTTTCCTCTTCAGAAAGGCCATAATAAGATTTTAACCCCGCCTGGATCCTTGCATATTCCTTTTTGGTATATCCTTGATATGGAAGGTATTGTTTAAGATCTTCTGGCAAATTTTTCCATATTTCGTGCCTTTTGTTTTTTGACAAACTGCATTTTGGATCCTCTGGTTCCGCATACCTTTTATCAATCAATGGATCCAATGGGCATTTAGGTGCATTACACTTATTCCATTTTGGGCAAAGTTCCATAATCCGTAATGCTA
>JAVRLK010000084.1:0-4327 GCA_031961545.1 Thermoplasmatota archaeon
AGAATTCCATTATCTTCAATGTTATTGATCTGTTCAACAGTCTTTGTGAACATAAGATCTGTGTCAATACGAGAAGAAAGAAACCTGTTCAGGTTTGATTGATTCACATGGTCAAGTATTAAAGAATTCAAATGTGCAATGCTTCTCTTGTTTGTTGTATTCAATGCAGTAATGATTTCTTTAAAATGTCTGAACTGCCTTACTTCACCAAAGCAGGATCTGTAATTATCTGTTAGTTCATCAATAATGTCCAATATAGAGCATACAGGGATATCCATATTACAGACAAATGTCATACAAATTTTTAAATTTTTGTGATATTATTGAATTATATTTTCTACTCAAATAAAATTAACGCAAAACTCTAGTTCCATGGTTAATAATTTCAACATTCAATTTGATTTTTTCTACTTATGAATACAATTTTCTGAAAATATCTATAATTTTTGCTGTAACTTCGCTTGTTTTGTACTTACCTCCTATGTCAGGAGTTTTATAACCAAATTCTATAGCCCTCTGAACTGCTTCTAAAAGCATATTTGCTTCACTATTCATACCAATGTGATCCAAAAATAATGATATTGTCCAAATCATTCCAATTGGATTTGCTATTCCTTTTCCTGCAATATCTGGCGCCGAGCCATGAATTGGCTGGAAAAGAGAAGGAAAACGTTTTTCAGGATTTAGGTTTGCAGAAGGTCCAATTCCAATTCCACCTGAAATAGCTGCTCCTATTTCAGATAATATATCACCAAAAAGATTTGAAGCTACTATAACATCAAAAGATTCAGGTCTTAAAATTAGGTATGCTGAAAGGGCGTCAATATGATAAAGGTTAGTTTTAACCTGAGGATATTCAGCTGCAATCTCTTTAAAAACACGATCCCAAAAAGGCATCGTAAAATTTATACCATTTGATTTAGTTGCACTTACCACATAAGGATCTTTACCAGTTCTTTTAGATCTTTCAATGGCCAGGTTGAAGGCATATCTAATGATTCTTTCAGTTCCTTTTCTTGTAAAAACAGAATTCTGAACTGCAATTTCATCAGAAGTACCCTCCCTTAGTAACCCTCCCATATTAGAATATTCGCCTTCTGTATTCTCCCTCACTACCACAAAATCAAAGGACCCCGGTTTTTTGTTTGCAAGGGGCGAAGCTATACCCCGTAAAAGTTTGCTTGGTCTAAGGTTTACATATTGATCAAATCCTCTTCTTATGGGGAGAAGAAGCCCCCATAATGAAACATGATCTGGAACCTTAGGGGATCCAACCGGGCCCATCAAAATGTAATCATATTTTTCAAGTAATTTCAATCCATCAGATGGCATCATCTCGCCTTTCATGAGATAGTATTCACAACCCCAAGGAAATGTCTCAAAATCAAATTTTACATTTTTAATTTCCATCAAAGTTTCCAAAATTTTAACTCCTTCGGGAACAATTTCTTTTCCAATGCCATCTCCAGGAATAACAGCTATTTTTATGCTCATATTTTATGTTATGGTTTTTACGATATTTAATCTTTTCCAAAAAATAGCTCTGTTGTAGTATCCCATATTGTTTGACCATATAAAGACTTAACTTTTTAATCTTCATTTTTCTCACCTTCCACAAGTGCATAAAACATCCCTAATTTACATTCTTCAGGCAATCTGGTCCAGAATGCATCTTCCGGTATTAGTTTAATTAATTAAGCGAATACTTAATTTTAAATTTTTAATTTACTTTCAGAAACTTTTAGTTATAGTTTATGATCATTAAAATAATAATAAATTTTTATGATAATTTGTCAATTTTTATTTATTTTTATATATTTATAAAAAATAATAAAGAGATTTTAGTATTATTAACAAGGATTATCTTACCTATTTTAAATACATTCTTCATACATAATTCAAATTACTGCTCACCTTAAAATAAAAAAAAATTAAAAAATTTATTTCTTTTCTTCTGGCTTCCACTCTTTCGGACTTTTTGACTTTGGTTTTCTCATTCTTAATCCTACAAATGCTCCTATTATCACTATTACTAACACAATTCCAATTACTATGAATAACATATAGTTCATAGGTACCTGTGCTTTTATTGGTAATGTAGCTGTAGTACCACTAACAGTCACAGAGCCAGTTAAGTTGGTACCCTGATATCCAGATGGAAGATGTATTCTGTATGAATATGTTCCATTCGGTTCATAAAATGTTATTGTGTTTGTTGTAGAGCTCAACGTTGTGTTAATGTATTGCCCATTGAATGTTGTTCCTGTTAGGGTAACTGACCATTCCGTTCCGTTTGGAATTCCAGTCTGTGTTATTGTTATTGGATACGTTATAATTGCCCAAGTAATTTTTATATTAATTGTATTTCCTGAAACTATTATACTACCTGAATAATTGCTGGCTCTGTATCCAGATATGCCTAGAATTGTGTATGAATAACTTCCATTTGGAACATTAAATGTTATGGTATTTGCTGCAGAATTTAATGTTTTATTTATTGTTTCTCCATTAAATGCTTTTCCATTCAACATAAGTGTCCATGTTGTTCCAGAAGATAATCCATTCTCAATGAACGTTACATTGTAAGTTAAGATTGTGAAGGTGATCTGAGTATTCACATTTTCACCATTTACTAGGATTGTTCCAGTGGTAGGGCTAATAGAATAACCATTAATTGGTGTGATTGTGAAAGTATATGTTCCATTTGGCTCCTGAAATGTTATTGCTGGTGTATTCGTGGTTATTGTTGTTCCGTTCAATGTAACTGACCATACTGTTTCTGATGAAAGGCCATTCTCAACAAATGTCACATTATAAGTTACCGTCTTAAATGTTATTGATTCTGTAACATTTCCACCATTAACAATGAAAGTGCCTGAATACTGTACTGGTGCATAAATTTTGTTAATTGTTGCTATAGAGTATGAATAAGATCCATTAGTCTCATTAAAAATTATTGTTGAGCTCTTTGATGAAAATGATTGTCCATTACTTAAATTCACATACCATGTTGTTCCTAATGGTAATCCACTTTCAATGAATTTTACCACATATTGTTTCTGGATTGAAGGTGTGAATGTTATGATCTGATTAACATTTGCTCCATTCACGTTTATTGTTCCATATGATAGAGTGGATGTATATCCGCTTAAAATTCCAACATTGTATGAGTATGTTCCATTTGTTTCACTGAAAATTATTGTAGTTGTGTTTGATGTTTTTGTAGTTCCATTTAATGTGACAGACCATGTGGTTCCGGATGGCAATCCATTTTCTGTAAATGTTATGTTATAAGTTACTTTAATGAATGATATTGATATGGAAACGACTGTGCCATTAACAATAAATTCTCCTGAAAATGGCGTTGGAGAATAAGTTTTATCTAAAGTTGCTATAGTGTAATAATAAGTTCCATTTAACTCATTAAATGTTATTGTGGAATTTGTTGATGAAAATGACTGACCATTGCTTAGATTCACGAACCATTTAGTTTCTAAAGGTAAACCGGATTCTTTAAATGTTATGTTATATTCTCCCAAAGAAATAAGAGTTATGTTGTAATATGATGTTTTAAATGGAAGAATGGAAACAGTGAAATTATAGCTTTTGTATCCTGGTGAAGATAAACTTGCGGAATAATTCCCAATAAATAAAGGAATATTGAATTCTTTTCCTTTATAAGTTTGGTTATCTATTTTAAGAGTTGAAATTACATTAGTGTTTATTAATGCACTACCAACGGGAGTAAGGTTAATTAATCCATAGTAAGAAGAATCTGCCACATATATTGTATTAGGTATTGGTTTTGAATTAAATGTTGTGAAATAAATAGAATTGTTAACCAATATTGCGCTATCTATTAATGAAAAATTACCAAAATATGTGGTATTTACTTCAGTTAAAGAATTTTCATTAGGATTATAAATGAATATGGGTGGATTTTTTCCATTCAGGCTTATACCAGCCAAAACAAACTCCTTTCCGTTCCAATAAACACTATCTAAAATTCCAGTTCCTGAAAATAGGTTTGAAAGATCAGTTACACCCGTTTTTGGATTGAATAATGTTACCATTGGTTGATCACAAATATGTCCGTTTAGCAATGTGCCTATAATCATTGCTTCGTTACCGTTGGTTGCAATATATGAATATGAAGGTGCCCATACATCAGGCCCAACATAATAGTTATATGGAAACAAGGAAGATATATCCTCAAATGTATTATTCTTTAAATCAAAAATTCCTATATACTCTTCATCAGAAACTATTATACAGTTGTAAGAGGAAATGTAGGCAGCGGAATAATATTCACTATGAAAATATGAAG
>JAVRLK010000085.1:0-4318 GCA_031961545.1 Thermoplasmatota archaeon
GTTTTCCTGCATAAGTTTATTTATTAACAATTTTATAATCTTTAAGGGCCCGTGGGGTAGCTGGACTATCCTTGGGGACTTCGGATCCCTAGACCCGGGTTCAAATCCCGGCGGGCCCGTTTTCATTTAGGATTTATACCAAATGACAAAATGATCCTTTATATTTGTCGATCTCAGAGGATATTTTGCAGCTGTGTTTTAAATTTTGTGTATACGTGGATTTAAATTTTAGAAATATTCTTGTTTAAATAAAGATCTTACCATTATTTTATTCAGAAAAAAATTGAAAAATATTAAAAATTTTATTTCTTTTCTTCAGGTTTCCATTCTTTTGGGCTTTTTGACTTTGGTTTTCTCATTCTTAATCCCACAAATGCTCCTATTATCACTATTACTACCACAATTCCAATTATTATGAATAACATATAGTTTGTGGGTGCCTGTGCTTTTATTGGTATTGTAGCGGTAGTACCATTAATAGATGTGGTACCTGTTAAGTTATTACCCTGATACCCAGAAGGAAGATGTATTATGTATGAATATGTTCCGTTCGGTTCGTAAAATGTTATTGTGTTTGTTGTTGAACTCAATGTTATGTTAATGTATTGTCCATTAAATGTTGTCCCTGTAAGTGTAACTGACCATTCCGTTCCATTTGGAATTCCAGTCTGCATTATTGTTATTGTATATGTTACAATTGTCCAGGTAATTTGTATTTTAACTGTATTACCTGAAACAATTACACTTCCAGAATAACTGTTCGCTTTATATCCAGATATGCCTAAGATTGTGTATGAATAAGTTCCATTTGGAACGTTAAATGTTATTGTATTTGATGAAGAACTTAATGTTTTATTTATAAATTCACCGTTAAATGCCTTTCCATTTAATATAACTGTCCAAGTTGTTCCAGAGGATAATCCATTCTCAGTAAATGTTACATTGTAAGTTAAAATTGTGAAAGTTATCTCTTTATTCACATTTAAACCATTAACAACTATTGTTCCAGTAATAGGACTGATATAATATCCATTTATTGTTGCGATGTTGAAAGAATAAGTTCCATTTGTTTCCTGGAATGTTATTGTTGTTGAATTAGATGTTTTTTCATTTCCATTTAATATTACAGACCACACTGTTCCCGGAGAAAGGCCATTCTCAACAAATGTCACATTATAAGTTATCATCTTAAATGTTATTGATTCTGTAACATTTCCACCATTAACAATGAAAGTGCCTGAATACTGTAGTGGTGCATAAATTTTGTTAACTGTTGCTATAGAGTATGAATATGTACCATTCAGCTCATTAAAACTTATGGTTGTACTTGTTGATGAAAATGACTGACCATTGCTTAGGTTCACGAACCATTTAGTTCCTAAAGGTAAACCTGATTCTTTAAATGTGATGTTATATTCTCCCAAAGAAATAAGAGTTATGTTGTAATATGATGTTTTAAATGGAAGAATGTAAACGGTGAAATTATAGCTTTTGTATCCAGGTGAAGATAAACTTGCGGAATAATTCCCAATAAATAAAGGAATATTGAATTCTTTTCCTTTATAAGTTTGGTTATCTATTTGAAGAGTTGAAATTACATTAGTTTTTATTAATGCACTACCAACGGGAGTAAGGTTAATTAATCCATAGTAAGAAGAATCTGCCACATATGTTGTATTAGGTATTGGTTTTGAATTAAATGTTGTGAAATAAATAGAGTTGTTAACCAATATTGCGCTATCTATTAATGAAAAATTACCAAAATATGTGGTATTTACTTCAGTTAAAGAATTTTGGTTAGGATTATAAATGAATATGGGTGGATTTTTTTCATTCAGGCTTATACCAGCCAAAACAAACTCCTTTCCGTCCCAATAAACACTATCTAAAATTCCAGTTCCTGAAAATAGGTTTGAAAGATCAATTACACCAGTTTTTGGGTTGAATAGTGTTACCATTGGTTGATCACAAATATGTCCGTTTAGCAATGTGCCAATAATCATTGCTTCGTTACCGTTGGTTGCAATATATGAATATGAAGGTGCCCATACATCAGGTCCAACATAATAGTTATATGGAAATAAAGAAGATATATCCTCAAATGTATTATTCTTTAAATCAAAAATTCCTATATACTCTTCATCAGAAACTATTATACAGTTGTAAGAGGAAATGTAGGCAGCGGAATAATATTCACTATGAAAATATGAAGGTATATATTGAGAAAGATTATAAAATGTATTGTTTCTTATTATTCCAAAATAAATCGATGAAGAATTGCCTCCCACTAATCCAAAGCTTGTTGAATTTATATTAAATAAATTATCTATTTGACTGTTCCAGGATTGAGGTAAAATATACGTTAAGTTAGAAAGATTTCCAGTAGTTAAATTGTAATAAAATAAGGCTGGTTTATTTGAACAGCACTCACTCCCACCAAGTAAAAATCCATCATCAAAAGGTATTGCTGTAATAATTCCCAAAGAAAAAGGAAAAACTTGTTTAATTTGCATTGTTGAAATATTTAAAATTATGTTATTACCCGCCCCGGCAAATATTACGTTTCCTTTATTGTAGTTTATATTTGTTGTCCAACTATTACCAATCATTTCTGATGTTAAGTTTGTAAAATTATTCTTGAATTTTTGGGTGTAATTTATGGTGATTGTTTGGGGAATTATATTCATATTTATTTCAAGAATAGACTTTTCCGGCATAAAAATTGAAAAATCGGTGCTTACAGGATAAAATGATATGTTCAAAATTCCCGGAGGTAAATACAAAATTGAATTGTTACTTAGTATGTAGTTTATCCCATTTGTTGAGATTGTAAACATTAAATTTTTTGGAAGACCATTTTCTCTAAACATTAAAGGTAGTTTAGGTGATGAAAGATTCAGGAAATATAGAGATCCAACTGTCCCATTTAGGTATATGTTTTCACTCAATAAATTACTGGAAATGGTATTAATGCCATTTTTCACAGCTATTGAAAAATATCCATGCCCGTAAATGGTATTTCCGTTTATAATCATAGATTCATTATTTGGAAGGTAACCTGTGAGGATTGGGGGATTCTGAACAAAAGTTTGATTAAATAAATCGGGATCATACCAAACACCCATTCCATAGGTGGAAACATAGGCGGAATTGTTATTTGATATAAATAGATCGCTTATCACGGATGTTGGAATATTATATGTTATGTTTATCCATGTTTTACCTAAATCGGTTGATTCAAAAATACCCTGATCTGTTGTATATATCATAAAAGTTTTTCCATTCTGTTCGTGGAAAAAGATCTGTGGAGAAGCAACAAAAATATTTATGGTAGTAAAATTGAGATTTTGAAAAGTTTTTCCACCATTTAAACTTATCATAAGATTTCCTAAATAATCATTTGTATAATATACTCCCGCAATTATTGAATCATTCGAAGGATCGATAGCTATAGAATTAAATAGTATATCATTAATTTTTGTCCAGCTTAACCCTCCATTTGTAGATTCGTATGTTCCAGGTGAGACCCAACCTTCAGTAGGACCGGACGCAATAAGTATACTCTGATTAATAGGATCGAGAGCTATAGCATCCATGAATGATGGAGAATTGGGAATAAGATTCCATGTATGTCCGTTGTCCGTGCTTTTGAAAATTCCACCAGTTTCAGCCCCAAATATGGTACCATTCTTAGCATAAACTATTTCTACATTTCTTGATGTATAACCAAAATAAGATTCATTATTTATTTGTGGATAAAAGAATGTTTTTCCTCCATCGTTTGACACTATCATTGTATCAGAACATTCCACAACAACTATGGAATTATTATAGGGATCCACTGATGCCCATCCTTCCTCATCTCCTGGTGCCGTAAACCAGGTATTTCCATAGTTGCTGGAGAACATAGGGGCCCAATCTTGTACAACAGTGAATATATAGCTTCCTGATGCAGCTACATTATAGACCATACTTGCAGACCTGTTATCAAGATCTGTCCAATTATATCCCCAATCTTTAGACCAGTACAAACCCTGATCGCTTCCAATAAACATAATACTATCATTTAATGGATCTATGCTCATAACTCTGTTATCTCCACCAACAGCCTGAGAATCTACTGATGTACCACTTGTATTTAGAGGATAGAAATGTATGCCACAATTTGTAGATTTGTATACATAACCTGGACCAATCACATAAATAACATTACCATTTAAAGGATCATAAGTGAAATATTGTGGTGCTTCTGCTATATATCCATTCTGATATCTAGAGTTATAAAATATTGTATAATTTATTCCTACTTTGCTATCAT
>JAVRLK010000086.1:0-4316 GCA_031961545.1 Thermoplasmatota archaeon
ATACCTGGATGCGCCGCCATAATATTTTACTCCCGTTTTTATTTCATCAAATATTAGTAAAGAGCCATATTCCTCAGTAATTTTCCTGAGACCTTCAAGAAATCCTTTTTCGGGTAAGACAAGGCCCATGTTCATTGGTACGGGTTCAAGAATAACACCTGCAATTTCATTATGATTCTTCTCAAATATATCCGTTACAGCTTCAATATCGTTGAAAGGTGCAACAAAGACGTCCTTAACAAAACTATCATTTACACCCCAGCTTGATGCTAGTGGAATTGGATTCCTTGCATAACCGGCCCTTCTTCCCTCAGGTTTTACGCTGACAAGGAGAGAATCATGGCTGCCATGATAGCAACCTTCAAATTTCAAAATCTTTGGTCTTCCCGTAAAGCCTCTTGCAAGCCTTACAGCGGTCTGTGTTGCCTCTCCACCTGTTGTTGAAAATCTTACCATATCCATACCATAGATTTCTTTTATCAACCTTGCGGCCTCATGCACCCTTTCATATTCAAAACCAAGAATTGTTCCATTCTCAATTCTTTCTTTTATGGCTTCAACAAGTTTTGGATGTGAATGCCCTGTTGATAATACACCAAAGGCCATACTAAAATCAATGTATTCATTGCCATCCGCATCATAAATTCTTGTTCCCCTACCTTTACTAAAATAGATTGGGTAGGGATCCAGGTATCTATAATTGCTGCTCACACCCAGCGGTAGCAATTCTTTCGATTTTTCGAATATTTCTTTTGACTTTTTTGTCTTTCCTTCTATTTCCTTCCAGTAAATTGCCATTTTATCACCACCATTAAACATGTTAATGAAAATTTAAACCTTCTTTTTCTCCAATTAAATAAAATAATTTCAGCATAAATTTCTATCAATTTTGAAAATCAATACACAAAATTCTAAAAATATGAGAAAATTTTTCATTGAATAACCTTTGAAAGTGTAGAGAGTGCCTCGAAGATAATGTTTGCACCGAGAATTGATGTAATTTCGCTCGGATTGTCGTAAATTGGGGTAATTTCAACAAGATCAAAACCTATAAATTTCATTTTCATTGATCTAATTATTTCTATGACCTCAATGCTATCCAATCCTCCAACTTCAGGTGTGCCTGTACCTGGTGCAAAGGCTGGATCCACAGCATCGATATCGAATGTTATGTAAACATTTTTGGATGGAAAATTATTAATTGATTCTATTACAACATCAATTCCCTGAAATCTTACCATTCTTGGTGTTATAACATTAATTCTTTTTTCATTTATTATATCCATATCCTTTCCAGTATAAAGTGTACTCCTTATCCCGATCTGTAAAACATTTTCTATTAAATCCTCTTTAAAAGCATAATATAACCAGTTTCCATGGTTATATTTTACAGCCTTGAGGTTTTTCCAGGTATCAATGTGTGCATCAAATTGTATAACATTTACTTTTCCATATTTCTTTTTCATTTCCCTTAGTATTGGCAGGGTTATTGAATGATCACCTCCCAGGGCAAATGGAACAATTTTCTTCTCAAGTATTACTGAATAAAAATTTTGGATATTCTGAAATGATGATGAATAATCACCCGGAATAACATCAATATCTCCCATATCTATTGGGTGTAAAACATCTATTGGCGAAATCCCCTGAAACATGTTGTAAGGAGCAAGGAAAATGGATGCATCCCTTATTGATTTTGGACCGAACCTTGCACCCGGTCTTACCGTTACACCATCATCGTATGGAATTCCCACTATTATTGCCCTATTTTCCTCGGATATTATTTTTGTATGCTTAAACTTTAGAAAAGAGTATGGATATGCATAGGGCAAAATCCTTTCATAATTTTTCATGGTGATTACCCTGAGGTTAGGAGATAATTTTTCACCTTCCCTTCAGAAATATCGACGATCACACCCCTTAAAACCCCATCCTGATATTCACTTCCTGGATTGAAAACCAATGTCTTTCCAATCCTGTCCATTCCCCTTGATTCGTGAATATGACCATGTAAACCTATAAGGGGTTGAAGTTTTTCTATTGCGGCCCTGACGCTCTTACTTCCAACATGAATAAAATCCTGCTGACCTCCCACCTTGGCATAGGTCATTTTATCTGTAAGTCTTGGTGCGAGATCTATGTTTGTATCATATGGAGGAGGATGATATGCAAGGATTACATTATTGTTATCGTCAAGCTTTTTAATTTTATTTGCTATTTCCTTTATTATTTCTTCTTCATTTTTTCCATTGAGAGATTCTGGAGTAAAATCATCCGCATAACCAAGTTTTTTTATTTCTTCATGTATAATTTTAATCAGATCCTTTTCATATAAATCCCTGGGCAGTACCCATGGTGTCATATTTGCATGCGAAAGACCCAGTATTGTTAAACCATCAGGTGTCTGTATCACCTTTTCACCTATGTTTACGGTATGTTCCGAATCTAGAATATTATCAAGTTCCTTGGCATCATCGTTACCAGCCTGCCAGTAAATCTTAAAGTCTGTTCCTGAGAATTTCTTTGCAGCCCATTCCTTCCACTTTTCTATCTTTTTTACCATAAGTTCATGAAAAATCTGATTCATCCTTTCTTTGTCATTTTTCAGCCTTTCGTATTCATCCTTTTCAACCACAATTGGATAAAAGCCCTTCTTTTCCATCCTGTCTATAAATTCGTTCACTTCCGTTTCACTGTTAAATTTTACCTCATTACCGAATTCTGTGCTTATATAAATATTTCCCGGATTTTTTAAAATTGGAACAATCGCCTTCCCTGTTATATCACCTCCGTAAATAAGGTAATCTGCTTTGTAAAATTCCTTTGCATTAAGAAACTTTTTATAGCAAAGATCAGAACCATGGAAATCGCTTGCAAAAAATATACGAAAGGTTTTGGATTTCTGTTTACTCCACATATTTATTCACCTACTCTGGAGGTATTTCCTGAAATGCATATTTTATATCAATTCCTTTCTTTTTGTTGCTTATGTACATTCCAAGGTATATCATTCCACCCAGGAAATACACTGCAAATATCGCAATACCGGTTGTCAGATTGATTGGCATAAGTATGGATCCCCAGAGACCTATGATTCCATAACTTATACCTGCAAGTGCTATTCCTCCCATCCATGAAATTACAGGAATTCCCAGGAATTTTCTCTTTATTACAAAAGCCTGCTCATAAAGTTCTTTTTTATAGTATGGTATTAGAATAGCTGTTAATGCAGGTAATATGAAACCGAAATCGAAAAATGGAATGATATCAATTATCCCTACCTGAGGTATGTATGCATAAGCAAGAAGACCTGCCAGTGCAATTGAACCTATTAGGATTGTGGCATAGGTTGGAACCTTGGTTTTAGGAGATACTCTGCTGAATATTTCAGGGGCCATTCTATCAAAAGACCATGCAAACAGATACCTTGTAGCACCTATTATTGTCGGAATAAAGAAAATTACGTCCGGAAGCCAGAAGACCAAAAGGCCAAGAATTGGTATTACAGGGTTTGTGTACACAAGTGTTACAAAGAATGGTGTATATGTTCCTATATTTGAAAATGGTGTTGAGAATCCATTTGCAAGATCATAAGACCAGGCGGTGAGGAATTTTTCACCGAATGAATAGAAACTTACACCATAAAATGTTAGGTAATATGTGAGAATTATGGCTAGAGCAAGGAGAATTGCAATTGGTAAAGATTTTTTAACCTGTCTCATCTCACCAGACCAGGTTGTTGGTAATGTATACCATGTAAATGCATACCAAGCTATAGGTAACGCCATCAGTGTAGCCTGAAATTCCGGTGGATAGGTTAAACCATTCGTCTCTGCCATTGTTATTACGCTGTTATATGCACCCGCCCCGGCATAATGATCAAAAGCAGCCTGGAACTGCGCAGGTGTAATCGTGGCATTGATAGCAAAGAAAATTATCGTAGCTGCAATTTCAATAACACCTGTCCAGAATATAATTCTGAAAGAAACCTTTGTTGGTGCAAAAGCAGTTAATATTGTTAAAATTATGATTATTATAGCACCGATGATTATTGAATTGTTGAAATTTAGAACGCTGGCAGCTATACTGTAAAAAGTCTGATTATTGTAAATGAATCCTAAAGTCTGGAATGTGTAACCGATATACTGATCTGCAAAAAGTGCATACACACCGATTGAAAATACGTATGCAAAGAAAAGTCCAAAAGCATTAAGGAAACCTAGAAATGGGTGTAAACCTCTGCTAACAAAGACATAATCACCACCGGATCTTGGCATTGATATACCGAAAAGAGTGTAAACCATTCCAAGTGCAAA
>JAVRLK010000087.1:0-4286 GCA_031961545.1 Thermoplasmatota archaeon
TTCAACGGCTGAAAAAATAAAGAAATATGCACCCGAATCAATTGTTATAATTACAACAAATCCACTTGATGCAATGGTTATGGTTCTTTACAAAAAGCTTAATTTTCCAAGAAACAGGGTTATTGGCTTCAGCGGTGTTCTCGATTCAAGGAGAATGGCTTATTATGCATCACAGTACATTGGAATTTCACCAGCTGCAATAATTCCTCTTGTTCTGGGACAGCACGGAGAGAACATGTATCCTGTTCCGGAACTATCCATGGTCTATGGAAAGAGCTTAAAATCATACTTAACTGATGAACAGTATTCCAAAGTTGTTAAGGATACAATAGATGCTGGCGCACAGATAACAAATCTCAGAAAGTTTAGCAGTAACTGGGGTCCTGCTGCAGGTTTGCTCCAGATGGTTGATGCAATAAAGAGGGATAGAAAGATTGCACTTGAGGCAAGCGTATACCTTGATGGAGAATATGGTGTAAAGGGAGTTTTTGCTGAAGTACCTGTTATCCTTGGAAAGAATGGTCTTGAAAAGATCATAGAGGTTGATCTCACACCAGAACAAAAAGAAAAATTCATGAAGAGTGTTGAGGCAATAAGGAACAACCTGAAGCAGGTTCCACCATCCTACTACGAATAAATTTTTTTCTTTTTTCCATCAAATTTTTTAATAAGTTCCTATTTTTGTATTTTTTGTGATAACTGGAATTGATATTGGCAGTACAACAACAAAGATTGTTCAGATGGATGAGGATTTAATAGATAAGGAAATAATGCCAACGATAAAATTCATTTATTCAGAAAGAAAGAATCAGGTGAAAAATGCCATATCAACAGGTTATGGAAGATTCACAGTTCAAACTTTGAAGGCAATACCTGAGATAAGGGCACATGTGCTTGGTGCAATATATCAGACAGACCTTTCAGATTTTACCCTACTTGATATAGGTGGTCAGGATTATAAGATTGTCTATGTTAGAAATAAGGTAATACAGGATTTTCTCACAAACGATAAATGTGCAGCAGGAACAGGAAGGTTCCTTGAAAAAATGGCTGAAGTACTGGATCTTTCCCTGGATGGTTTGTCAAAGTTTCATGAGGATCCTGTAAAATTAAATTCCACATGCACAGTTTTTGCTGAAACAGAATTGATTTCAAAAATGATGGAAGGATATCCAAGGGAAAGGTTAATTGCAGGCGTGAACTATGCTGTTTTTGAAAGGCTTAAACCATTTTTACTAAGATTCAAATCAAACGTAGTCGTTTTTACGGGTGGTGTTGCAAAAAATATGGCAATAAGAAAAATACTTGAAAATGAACTGGGTGTTGAAGTTATTGTTCCGGATGAACCACAGGCAAATGGCGCAATAGGTTGTGCATACTACGGTAAAAAACTTCTTTCTAAAAATCCCTCAATTCTATTCCATAAATCCTAGAAATATTTTCAGAAAGAATCTCTCCATATTCCTTTATTTCTTCCTTAAATTCAGACATCAACATTTTCATTCTTTTTGGAACGGATTCTATATCCATCACAGCCCCCTTCCTTCTTGGATCATCAAGGAAATCTGTTTCAAGGAAAAATCTTTTACTTTTTTTAATTGCAATTCTTGCATTCTCCCTGCTTGCCATCACACTTGGAAAAATTCCAAAATTTTCCTCAATCAAAACAAGTGGAGGACTGTAATGCTTTATAACCAGATTCTTATCAATTCCATTCCTATCTGCCATTTCCGAAAGTTCCTTAAATGTTTTTTCATTTGCCGATTCTGTGTGCAAAACAACAGGTATGTGCTTTTTTCCTGCATTTTTAAACGCATATTCAATTATCCTGTTTGACATATCCCATATTTCCTTTTGAACATTGAAATGGGGTCTTCCTATTTCACCAAGAGCATTTGCCTTTCCATTTTCAATGTAATTTATTGCAAGATCCACAGCCTCTTTAAACAAATTTTCTATTTCCTCAATTTTTTTAGTATTAACCATTTTCAGTGCATCAACAGGGTATGGGCCTATTGTTATGAGAACGATAACACCTGTGTTTTTTCTTACATTCTCAGCTATTTTTATTGTTTTCTCATACTGTTCAACAAAATAATCAATGCCTTCAATATTTTTATTTAATGGTAAATTGCATATGTTTATTATATTTCCTCCTGCCCTTTCAAACCTTTTCACAGCATTAACGTTTTCTCCCTCCTCCTGAAGATGTACATGGTTATCAAAAACAGGTATTTTCATAATTATCTCCAGTATGGTTCCCTGTTTTCAATTGCCTTAAGGAAAAGATTCTTCAGTTCAGCAAGATCACCATTCTTTATGGAATCTTCCACATCAACAAGGTTATCGTTCCTGAATATGCATGGTTTAAGTTTTCCATCATAGGTGAACCTTATCCTTGTACAATTTTTGCAGAATTCCGTGTTATGCATGGGTTTTACAAGTTCAACAGTGTATGATATTCCATCATTTTTCACAGTGAATACTTCCCTGTTATGTAAAGGATTCCTTCTTATTTCAGGGTTCAGGGATCTCAGATATTTTTCAATTTCGTCAAGGGGAACATGGTACTTTTGATACCATGGTGAATTTTCCCCCTCCCTGGGTACTTCAAGTTCTATTACCTGAAGAATCATGTTTGAATTTTTTACAAAATTTATCATGTCAAGGAATTCTGAATCATTAAGCCCTTTCATTATAACATAGTTAATTTTTATTGGATTCAATGGTGTATTCCTTGCATCCTCTATACCCTCAAGAACATTTTTAAGCATATCCCTTCCAGTTATTCTCCTGTATATTTCTGGCTTTAATGATTGTAAACTTATGTTAATTCTGTTCAGTCCTGCAAGATAAAGATCCTTTGCCCTCCCTTTAAGCTTTGTACCGTTTGTTGTTAAACTTATATCCTCAAAGTAATTCCTTGCCCTTTTAATTATATCCTCAAGGTCATCCCTTTCAAGCGGTTCACCGCCAGTAAACTTAACTTTTTTTATACCCAGCTCTTTTGCAACCTTGAAAAGATTTTCAAAATCTTCAGGATAAAATGTATCTTCCTCGCCTTTGATACCTTCTCTGTGACAGAAAAAACAATTAAGGTTGCATCTTTTTGTAACGGATATTCTTATGCTCGTAACAGGCCTGCCAAATCTATCAACAAGCACCATTTTCTGTTCTATCCAATCTAAGACCATATTTAATATTTTTGTTACTTTCAAAGTTATAAAAAATCTTAACAAATTTGATAAGTTAAACAATTTTATAAAATGGTTAAATTTTATTTTTTTTAAAATAAAAAAATTTTCAGTAATTTTTTTGTGAATCTTCAAGATTATAGTATTCAGGATCATTCAATTCAAGTTTCTTGCACATAAGTATTCTTCTGGAATATTGACCAGCGGGTATCAGTTCAGAACCTGTTATCTTAACATGATCTCCATCATTTAATTCATCTGAGGAAAATACCCAAAATTTTGTACCTTGGAAATAAATATATCCCCTGTGCTTATCCTTTTTTATTCCCTTTACTATAAAAACTTTACCATAGGTGTTTTTTGATAGGGATCCAAGAATTATTGCTCCTGAAAATATTAAAGCAAATGGAATTATTATTCCAAAAACGTACAAAAGAATTACATCCCCACCATTGTATATGAAAAGTAATGAAGTACTGTATTTAAAAAATATCAACAAAATTGATGGGAGCAATAAAAGAAAAACATCAACAAAAATAAACAGACCAAGTCCGGTAAAAATCAATATTTTTGCAAGTTTTCCCTTTTTCATATTTCAATATTTATGCATATTCTTTATTTAAATCTTTCAGGAACTAGAGTTTTGCGTTAATTATATTACAATCCCATTATAAATTCATTTATCTCTATTTAGAATAATTCTTGTCGATTTATATGGATTCATTAAAGAGTTTTTCAGTGCAATCACAAAGTGTTCTCCATATTTCTTGAATGTATTGATTATTGATTCAAGTAATTCAAAGGCAACCCATCTCTTCCTCTTCTCTGTCTTTTCAGGAACATCTGTATATCTCTCCAGGGATTTGATGCTCGAGATTTCGAGGATCACTCTTCCTGTAACTATAAGACGGAGGTACAATTCCATCTTGCCTAGTTTTCTCAGGAAGATATGACCCATCCCGTCTTGCTTCAAATCCCTGTGCATTACTTCTATGTCCCATCTATGTAGATACGTTTCCAGTATTTTTTTGATGCTCCAGTCAGTTCTATTGGTAACGTAGTATCTTCTTCCCCCTATTCCTTCCGATATTA
>JAVRLK010000088.1:0-4265 GCA_031961545.1 Thermoplasmatota archaeon
TTGGTTTATTATCAAATGAAAAATCCCTGAACGTTTCATCAAAATAATAAAATTCAATGTTATCCATGTAATCCAAAACTGTTTCTGATCCTGTTGGATTGTTTGGAAGGGATGATGATACAAAACCCTGCTTAAAATTTTCCAGGTAATCTAGATGAACGTTCATTCCAAGCATCTGCGGAACAAGAAATATTGGTTCATATTCTGGAACAGGAACGAAAAGATCCCTGAACTTTTCTTTCAAAAAATAGGATGCGATGAAAATTCCCTCGGATCCTCCAACTGTAACAAGAACATTCTCCTCCCTAACATTGTAAAGATCCGCAACAGTTTTCTTAAACAATTTTTCAGCATTATCCTTAACATCCAAAAAATCATTGAAGTTCGTGTTTATACCGAATTCTTCAAGGTTTGGAAAAGAAAGACCGCTATTAGAAAGATTGTATTTGCATGAATCCCTGTATTTCTGGATCCATTCAAGCAACCTGAACCTGTGTATCATAAATGGAAAAAGTCCATATTGTATTTAATTTCTTTCAATCATAAAAGCATTAAATTTTTATTTAACAAAATAATTTTTTATATTTTATATAAAAATTTTGATACCAAAGATAATTTTGTATAAATAAAATATTTTAATAACTTGATAATTTAGTTTTTAATAAATTTTATTTACTATCAGCTGAATTTTTAATTCTTTTTGATATATAGTTTTTTAATATGTTATGTTTGTATAAAATATATGCTATAGTTGATTTCACTCTGATCCGATGGGATAAATAATTTGAGAATAAATAAGTAAACAAATAGACCGGTTCTTTATCAATTCCATAAAGCGTCAAATATATGTTAAAATTTGTAATTCTGATTTTTAAAAATCTTTGTACTTTTTTTTCTTTAAAAAAATCAAAAAATTTTTGATATTGATTTGAGTAAGACAAAAATAATTTTATTTTATCATCTAAAGATTTCGAGATACTAATGTTATTTTCATGTAGCCTATAGAATGTCAATTTTTTGTCAGAAATTATCAATTTTTTCTTTGATTCTAAGGCAGAACAATACATAAAAGTATCAGGGAGTATAGTAATCTTATTTAAGTTTTTATTTATAATATCTTTTCTTACAGAGATACACGATAAATTAAAGTCAGGGTTTTTGTTTCTAAAATTTTCATTATTTGAAATATAATCATTATGCAAATAAACAATATCCTCATCTTTAAATGTCTCATAAACATATTGCAATTTTTCTGGTAAAAATTTATCATCATCTTCTAAAAAAGAAATAATGTTACCTCTAGCATTCTCAATTCCAATTGCTAACTGGGCGCCAATATTTAAATCATCACATTTTATGTATCGTACATTTTCATATTCTTTGTCTATATCTATGTGGTGAACCACTATTATTTCATAATATTTTTTATCGAGAGTTTGATTTAAAGCACTTTCTATCGCTTCCTTATAAAATTCCTTTCTTTTATAAACTGGTATTATAACCGAAATGAAATTTTCCATAATATGAGAATTAATTTTAATTATTAAACATTTTCAAATTTATTTTTGTCAATTGATAGGAGGCTCGAGAATAGAAATATCTAGCTTAAAATAAAATATAAGGATTTATTTTATTTTCCCATATACAAATCTCAGGACATCAAAAGATAGTGCTATTGAAAATATGTGGAAAAAAGATCTAAAATAAATGTTGTTTCCAATTCTTTCATTTAATGTTAATTCTCTGGGCATTGTTATTGTTGGTGTTACTTTATTTTCATCGTAATGTTCGCAATAACTTACAAATCCCCTATACACCTTGGCACCAATCCTTACCAAATCAACTTCTAAAAAAACACCCTCGTCTATAACTCTACCATTTCTCTCTTTACATCTGAATTTTATTTTTTCCATCACCCACCATTTTAATAAGGTCCCCCCGAATCCTGTGAGGTTTATTCTCTTTTGAACACTTTTATTTGAATATCCATTATAAACTACGTCATATCCTTTTTCAGCTATTTTAACAAGTTTGTTAACAATTTCCGGATCGAAAATCATATCTGCATCCATGAAAACTAAATAATCAGCATTGGATTTAAGGAAAAAATCCCTAATAGCATTTCTAGCTGAAACTATGTTCCAGATTCTATCATTTGTATTTATAGGCCTTTTTATCTCAAAATTTAAAATTTCATAACTAATTTTATAACTTTTTGATAGTATATCAAGCCTCTGAGCAAATTCTATATCCTCAGTTGCAAAAACAGTTATTGTTTCTTGAGATCTTTCTTGAATTTCTTTTTGATTTTGGAGAAATTTCTCTATGATGTAACCACTTTTGGCATTGACTGGTACACCTATAATAACCTTAGTGTGAATATTTGCATTTAAAGGCTCGATGTGATTATTTGTCACAGTTAAAGGAATTAAACTAAATAATATAAAAATTTTGTATTTTTATCAACTGTGCTACCAAATGGTATATAGTGCGGTAAAAAGAACTTTTTCATTACATTTGATACTTTTAATACTTTTGTTTATATTCATAGTATACTTTAATCATTTCATCATACACTTTTTTAACAACGATTTCCCAATCATAATATTCTTTCGCAATGTTATGCAATAACTCTTTTTTGGATCTTATAATTTCAATATTATTTATTGCATATTTTATTCCATCAGAAAAACATTTTTTATCATTGGAACAAAAATAAAAAGCATCGATTTTTTCAAATTCTGGAAAAACTCCTTTGAAAAGATCTGTTGTTATTACAAATAAACCTGACGAGAGAGCCTCTAACACCACTAAACCAAAAGTATCACAAAAAGAAGGATAAATAAACACATCACTTTTTCCATATATTTCATATAATTGATTTTCAGGTACTAATCCTAAATAATTTATGTTCTTTATTCCTGAAATTCTTTTTTGCATTTCATCGACAGCACTCCCAGATCCCACAATATTCAATTCAACATTTTCAACATCTTTATAATCCATCCAGGCATCAATTAATCTAAAGATTCCTTTACATTCTTCAATTCTAGCAACAAACAAAAACCTGATTTTTTCACTTTTATTGTGCATTGGTTTAAAGTTATTTGTTTCTACTCCGTTTGGTATTGAAATTATCTTTTTATCTGGAAATAGTTGTTTGATTCTATCTGAATAAATAGGAAATGAATGATAAACTTTTATTTTATTTCTGAATATTAAACCTGTAATTTTATTAACAATTTTTAAGACAGAATCTTTGGGAGGTTGCCAACCATGGGTAGATCCTACCAAAAAATCTTCTTTTTTAAAGAAAAATGAAAAATCATTTCTGAAAAGATAAATTATATCAGGTTTTTGTGCTTTTTCATAAAGGTTTCTATAAAATGTGAATCTTAGTAAAAATAACAAAGGATAATATATCAAATATCTAAAAATTTTAGGTGAAGGTGCCACTAATTTTTCTATTTTAACATATACAGGATCCATATATATAATATCAACATTTTTATAAATATCTTCAAGATCTTTATCATTTAATCTAAAACCTGATTTATCCAACAATGGTGTTTGGACCAATGTGACATTTTTTACATATTCTGGTTTATATTTTAAATAGTAGAATGCTGCTTTTTCCAATCCACTTCCCCATTTTAAATTTGAATATAGGACAAATGATATTTTTGGAAAATTAATTTCATTTTCTTTATTTTCCATTGAAACTACATTGATTTTTATTATTTAAAATTTCTATCAGTTTTTAGGCTGTAAAGCGTTTCCTAAACATTACCTATATAATCAATAATTGAATAAAAATAAAAATTAAAGTTTTTAAATAATTCATTACAATTTTAAAAACAAAAATTTTAAGTGGGGCCGGCCGGATTCGAACCGACGACCAACGGGTTATGAGCCCGTCGCTCCACCAGGCTAAGCTACGGCCCCGGTTCAATGTTATATTGATAAAATCTATTTAAAAGTTTCCAGAATGTGAATTGTGAAAATATTTATAAGCCTTTTCTTTTTATTTTTCATCATGCTTAAAAAAATTTCGGAAAATATCGACATTTTTCTTTTAAGGTTATACTGGAACCAATACAATTCATCTTTCTCACCATCCTGTGGAAGATCTGACCTTATAATGGATTTAATTGAAGAAAAGGGTAAATGATATTCCCCTACAGGTTCAGGGAAGGGCAGAAGGATCTATACGAATGGATAATAAAGAATGTGGATAAGGGCAATTTATGTATACAGGCACCAAC
>JAVRLK010000089.1:0-4155 GCA_031961545.1 Thermoplasmatota archaeon
AGTTTAATATGGAACTTGATGGAAGGTTGAAGAGGGAGATCAGGGTAGCAATAGATTCAATTCTGAAGGGTAAAGAGGAAAGTGAAGAGATGAAAAATCTCAGGGAGAAAATTGAGGAAATAAATAAAAGGGTAAATGAAATAGCAATGAAAATAGAGGAAATTGAAAAAGAATTGAAAAAATGAAGGAATTAATGTTAAAATTGAGGGAGAACGTTCAGAGAGTAAACAGACCTGATGAATATTCTTCACTATGGTTCGAGGATGAACCCTACGGGGGGAAAAGGGAAAGATCAATGGTTCTTGTTCTAAGAACATCAGGCTGTTTCTGGTTCAAATCCGGCGGCTGTACCATGTGCGGTTATTATTCAGATACAAATCCAACAAAGGTGAACTTTGAGAATATAAAAAATCAGGTGGACAGTGCATTTGAAAAATACAACAATGAAAAAATTGTTAAGATATACAATTCGGGAAGTTTCTTTGACCAGAATGAAATCCCGATAGAAGGTGCAAGGTACATTTTAAAAAAATTCCAGAATGCTGAAAGAATAATAGTTGAATCAAGGCCTGAGTTCATAAGAGAAAAGATAATCAAAAATTTTATAGATTACAAGGAAAAGCTTATGGTTGCAATCGGACTTGAAAGTTCAAACGATGAAATTCTAAGGTATTCAATAAACAAGGGCTTTTCCGTTAATGAATACATCAGGGCTGCTGAATATTTGAATTCAATAGGTATACCATTAAAAACATATGTTTTGTTGAAACCTCCTTTTTTAAGTGAAAGGGAAGCAATTGAAGATGCAATAAAATCAGCAATTTTTGCATCAAAATATTCAGAAATTGTTTCACTTAACCCTGTTAATGTACAGAGAGGTACGGTTGTGGAATATTTATGGCAAAAGGGATACTATCGCTCACCATGGTTATGGAGTGTTGTTGAAGTTCTCAAAAAAACAGCATTTACAAAGAAGGTTGTTAGTTTTCCAACAGCACCTGGAAAGGAAAGGGGAGCACATAATTGCGGAAAATGCGATGATTATGTTATAAAGGCAATTGAGGAATTTTCCTTTTCTCAGGATGAAAATATTCTGTATAACATAAAACCCTGTGCATGCATGGAAAAATGGAAAAAGATAATTGATATTGAGGATCTTTCCCTTGTTACGATTAAAGCGTAATTTTTAAATTTTAAGAAAGTATTGAAGTTATGATGACAGTAAAGCTTGGAGAGGAAAATCTTCTTTATCAAAAAATGTTCGATAAGCAGATAATATTTTCAATGGATGAGAGTGTATTTAGTGCACAGTATTTCCATAAGATATTTTCGGACGGAACAATAATGAGATACGTGCCAAAGGCAGGAACACTTTTTATAGCAGTACCAAAAACAAACGAATATTATTCAACAATCAAGTACGATTTGATGAAAAATAATATTCCATTCAATGAAAATGAAATATTGATCCAGATAAAATTAAAGGCATTCAATTTTAACAAGGAAAAGAGAGAAAAATTAAAAGAGATTGAAAGGGAAATAACAAATATTCCAAACGTTCTATTCTATCCTTCAGTTATTTACAACAATCAAAGATTGTATTTTCTCATACATTACAATTCCTCATCAAGCAAAGATCTGATAAAAAATATACTGAAAATGAACGAAATATTTCTGGATTATTCAGCAAATTCATTTATAATTGAAGAAATTAGCCAAATAAAACCATTATCCTACTTCCTTTCAAAATATAATGTTAACTTTGATGATCTTTTTTATATGGAATTAATCGCTGAATATTCCGGTGAAATACCTGAAGTCAAGGATCAGAGTTATTTATATTTCTGGCCCTACAACGATAGGGGTGAATTAAAAATTGTTCCATTTGAGTTAATGGTTTATTTTGGCGAAAGTGCATTGAAACCTATCTACGATTTTGGATCAAAACTCATCGGTGCGGGTTTGCCGATCATCTATTTTGAAGGATCGCAGCTTGAAAACTATAGAAAATACATAATAATAAATGTAAGGCAGAGGATGGAAATCTATTATGAATTATTCAATTCATTGATAGAAGAAGGTTATAAAATAAAAATTGAAAGGCTTGAAAAAATTGAAAAAGAATTTTAATTAATGTCCCGCACCTATCTCATTTCCTATAAAGTCCAGTTCCAGTTCATGTAACTTTACCTTTGTTGGTACGCCATCAAGGCTCCATCCCCTTGCCTGGTAATATTCATCAAGCATGTTTTCAAGTTCTTCCCTTGAAACGAAAGATCCCTTTGATACTCCCTTTGGAATCGGATCCTTCATAACCCTTTCAGGTAATGTATCATCCTTCCTTGTGAAACCTTCCCTCACATTGAATGCTTTTTCAATGTTGTAGATCCTTTCACCTATCACCATGAGCTCAGATAGGGACATTTCATATCCAAAGTATGCCCTTATGATATCAACAAAGCCCTCGGCAAAGAACATATGCCTTGAGAATTTGCACACACCAAGTGCATCATATATGGACATGAGATCCTCATGTACCTTCACTTCATAGCCCTTACCCTTTGCGCTGAACCTGTCAACACCCTCAAACTTCCACCATTTTCCAACAAGTTCCGTTCCGTATACACCCGCTGTAAGGTGGCATGCTCCTCTCACGGATACGGCTTCAGCAAGAGCCATTCCCTTTATTCCTCTTACATCGTATGCTGGTGGTTCAAGGCCCTTAATTTCCAGCGCAAACTCCTTTCCTTTACCCAGTTTTGTGTATGCGTTTTTAACTCCATCGGCAAGCAATTCTCCTATTCCCTTTTCCCTGTATGCCATAGCCTTCAGAACCCTTGCAACAGCATCGGCATCACCGAACTTCAGATCTTCTTTCAGAATACCCTTTTCAACAGCCTCCATTGCCCAGGAAATTGTCAAACCTGCTGAAATTGTATCAAGGCCATAAAGGTCTGCAAGCATGCTTAAATATGCAACAGCTTCAGGATCATCTATTTCAAGGTTTCCACCAAGTGAATATATGGTTTCATATTCAAGGCCATCCACAACCGTACCGGCATATTTTCCAGTTTTTACCTCAAAAATATGTCCGCATGGTTTTGTGCAGTTTGGACATGGATGGTAACCTGTAACATACTTTGGTGCCCAGTTGTAGGGATCTATGCCTGACAGCTGTCCCTCCTTGAGGTTATCGAATGCCTTCTGGAAATAACCCTGCTGCCAGTTCCTTGATGGAAAAGTTCCCTTCTGCGTGTTCATCCATGCATAGAATTCACCTGTACCATATTTCATATCATCCCTTGTTGCCGGATGATCCTTCATAACGTTTACCCAGTGTTTTATTAATTCCCTCATTTTTTCAGGATCGCTTTCCTCCACTTTCTTTGACCCTTTTACAGCAATTCCCTTGAGGTTTTTTGATCCCATCACAGCTCCAAGACCAGTCCTTGCAGCCTGCCTTTCCTCACAGTCTATTATGGAAATCTTTGATAAATTCTCACCAGCCGGTCCAATTGCAGCTGTTGCAACGTTTCCATATTTTTCTTTAATTTTTTTCTGTGTTTCCCTTGTATCCTTTCCCCAGAGATCTGTTTTTTCTATTGATACCTCATCATCCTTGATGATTATTAATGATGGATACTTTGCCTTTCCTTTTATTATTAATAAATCTATTCCGCTTTTCTTCAACTCAGGCCCTATTGTTGCTCCTGCCACAGCCCTTCCAAACCCACCTGTTAAAGGGGATTTGGAAACAAATGCTGTTTTTGATGCTGTCGGTATACCGCTTGAAACAAGTGCACCAGGTGCAATTAAAAGATTGTTTTTCTCACTTAATGGATCAACATTCTTTTCATTCTCTTTATAAAGGTAATACGCTGCAAAACCAATTCCACCAAGAAATCTTCTTGCAACCCATGGATCAATGCTTTCCTTCTCTATCTTTTCTTCACTTAGATCAATTTTTAAAACATGACCACCATAACCTTTCATAGATAAGAAAATGCATTTGAAAATATTAAGTTATTCATGTGTTGAAAAATTTTTTTATCTGTAATATTTTTTCCTAAAAGAATGATAATACTTTTAACAGGCATGCCTGGTGCTGGAAAAGAGGAATTCCTGAAGGTTGCGGAAGAGATGGGTATATACATT
>JAVRLK010000090.1:0-4124 GCA_031961545.1 Thermoplasmatota archaeon
ATTTATCTTACTGAAGAAAGATACTTGTTTCTCATTCTCTTTGAATATTTTGTTCAGCATTTACCATTATAGATCTCAAAATTGAAGGTCCATGTTTGGATATATGTTTATATCCCTATTTCTAGATTGATCCTGTCCCGGTACAAGTCCTGCATATGATGCAAGATTTTTGTTAAAAACCTTGATATGTCATCTATCTCTGCAAGAATTGCACATGCTGAATATACATTTATTCCTGGAATTGTCATTAGAAGTCTCATTTTTCATTATTTTTTAAAAGTTTTGATATTTCTTCTTCAACCATACTTTCTATAGTCAATAAATCATTTATTCTTAATAAAAGATCATTAAGTACAAATCTATCCCCCGGGTCAAGTTTTGAATATGCCTTTTCTATTTCATTCAATCCTTTCTCTCTCAATATATCGCTTGCATTTATATGAATTCCATATCTTGAAAAAATTGCATGTATCTGTTTCTTGAGTCTCGTTATATCCTCTCCTAGAGATTCTCTGTATCTTAACAAAGTTCTCAATGCTTCAGCTTCCTTTGATGGAATGTATACTTCTTTTAATTCATTCAAAATAAGGAGCTTTGCAAGTTTGTAAGAGTCATCTTTATCGTTATCCTTTGATTCTTTGAAGATCGAATCAAGAGCTGCAGGATCAGCTATATGAACAGAAAATCCCATATTCTTTAGTAGTCCTGCAACATATTTGCCAGATGTGGACATTTTCAAGGCTATATCTGGTTTCAATTTCAAGTATTTCTCTTTGAATTTCGTCCATTCCTTATAATTATTTGGCATTTCATACCTTTCCACGATTGTCCCATTTTCGTCCAATGCTGTCACGTACACACTTTCCTTGTGCATATCAATTCCAATTTTCATTTTTTCCACCTCTTATTTCTTTGGTGTAAGAGTCCTTGTCGAGTTTTTCAATATGACCTATTCACCCCTGTTTCAGGGTATTAAGTCAAAGCGTAGGCAACAATCCTTATGAACGACCTCGAAGGTCAGATCAGATTACGGTTGCCAAACTCCAACTCCTACATATCATCATGCAAATTCAGACAAAAGAACTTTTTCCATGACTTCTTTTCACTTATTGATACACTTATTTTCAGATCTTTAGCAATCTGCTTGTACCTTTGATCTTTTGTTTTCGTTCTGATAATATTGTTGATATTGCGTTTGTTAAGTTTGACACGATCCATATTTGGGTATGGGCTTTTTATAGTCAATTCTTTCGGGACAGTACAGTTTGGAATGATGATGAAAAAAATTTTAAAGATTATTTAATTTTTAAAATTATGGTCAATGTAATAACATTTGATCTTTATGGAACACTTGTTGACTGGAAAAGGAGCATTGGTGATTACATTGATCTATTTTATCCAGGACTTTCAAATGAATTTTTCAAAAAGGAATATGAAAGAATAAAAGATTTAAAGGATTTTCAGCCATATTCAGATATAATTGTTTCAATTGCGAGAGAAATTTTCTCTGAGAAAAATATTCAATACGAGAATGAATATGGAAGGGGTCTTGTTATATCATTCTCAAAGTCACCATTCTTCCCCGATTCAATTTTTGCTCTTCAAAAAATAAAAATGTATGGTTTCAGAACAGGAATAATTTCAAACACGGAAAAGAATTTGATTAAAAATACAATCTGCGGTCTTGAGTATCTTTTCGATTTTATTGTAACAGCTGAAGATACAGGATTTTATAAACCGTATGAAATGGCATTCAAAAAGGCATATGAGATCATGGGCGTTGATCTGGAAAATGTTATACATGTTTCATCTTATCCTGAATACGATCTTATCACAGCAAATAAAATGAATATTAAAACAGTATGTGTTGACAGGTATGGTTGTTCCTGGAATGTAAAGATAAACATGGTGGATCTTCCGGATTTTGTTAAAAAATTTTTAACCCCATGAAAAGTTTTAAATTTAGTGAATGCGTTTAATATTTCTGGAGGAATGTGAAGTGCCAAACCCATTCATAAATTCATACAGAATAACCAAGGAGCTTGAAGAAAAGGCGAGAGAAGCGAAGGAGAAGAAGGAGAAACTGGACACTCTAATTCCTATTTACGATAAAAAAATTGAAACTTTAAAAAATTTTGGTGCTGATATTAAAGAATTATTGAAAAAAATGGATGGAATAAAAAGTCTATACAACGAAAAATCCTATTTGAAGGCCTATGATGAACTTGAAAAATTAATGACGGATGTTGATTCAGCCCTTAAAGATATAATTTCAAGAAAAATTAATAACATGAAAACACAGATAAACAGGATGAAGGGTATTGGTTTTTCAACAGATCTAATAAATGATATTGATAAAATAAAGGATCCTGAAACAATTGATAAAATTGAAAAATCAATCAGGGATGAAATATTATCATGGACTGAAAAATTCATTGCATCAATGGATGAGGATATAAAAAATGAAATATTAAGGAATTATGGTGAAAAAATAAAATCATTAAATAATCTGGATCTAAATTCAATTGTTGAATTTATCCTGGATGTTAATGAAGAAAGATTGAAAATTATAAATAAAAGAATAAATGAGGAGCAGGATAGGCTTTCAAATCTAAAAGAATTGGCATTGAAATTGAAGTTCAACATCAGCGATTTAAAGGAGAATGAGAACATTTTCTATGATCTTGCAAAAAATGGAAGGCTTGAGGATGCCCTGAAAACAATTAAGGAAATAAATAATGAATATGCCAAAAGAATTGAAAAGTTCATAAAAGATGCAATAAGTGTTACAAAAAAGGAGATTGAAAACATAAAATCATTTAACATTGATGTTTCAGATTATTTAAAAACAGTGGATGAGATTGAAAAGGCAAAAAGTGAAGGGAATTATTCAGATGCAATAGAGATGATAAAAAATTTATTAACGGATATTGAGAACACAAAGATAACAAAAATAGCGGAAATAATAGAAAAAGCAAGGGATGAAATACAGAGAGCTAAATCTGAAGGTTTTGATGTTAAAATTCTGCTTGGCTATATAGATGAGGCAAGGAAAAATCTGGTAAATAGAAAATTCGGTGATGCGGTTAAGAATGTTTCGCTTGTTAATGAAACAATTGAAAGATTGAGAAAAAGAAGGGATGAAATAATAAGTGATATTGAAAACATAAGAAAAAATTTTGGAGATATTGTTAATAAAAACGATATTGATAGAATTGCTGCACTTGCAAAAAGTGATCCAGAAAAGGCAGAGATTGAACTGAAGAATTTTAAGGAATCCATTAATAAATCAATAGAAGAAAGGGTGGAGAATCTGAAAATAAAAATAAAAGAAATCATTGAATTTCTTGAATTAAAGGGTGAGGATTCTTCAAAAATTAAAATTTACATGGATTATGATAACATTAAATTTTTAAGAACGATTGAGGAAATAAAAGAAAACATTGAAAAATCAATAAAAGAATGGTATAATGAAAAATTGGATGAATTGAATTTGATGGGGATAAAAACAGATTTCCTTGAAAAACACATGGATGATTTATTGAATAATTTAAGGAATGCGAACCTTGATCCGGTGGTTCAATCTTTGAAAATGCTGGATGATGAAATATTGAGAAAAGAAAAGGAAATAAAGGAGAAAAAAATTGTTACGTTGAAAAATACTGTGGAAAAATTATCAGCCATGGATGAATTTTCATTCCTGAAAAAATTTTATTCCAGTGAGGGGGAAATTGAAAAATATGCTGAAAAGGAAATACCTGGAATTATAAAACAATACTTTGATCTTTATCAAACATTTCCAATTGAACTAACAAAGTTCTTCAGGGAAAAGAATCTTAAAAACGTATCGGAAAGGATTGATGCAACCCTTAACGATATAAAGAATAGATTGAGTGAATTAAATTATTCAGATGCAATCAATCTTGTAAAGGATTTGAATAAAAAATCAAAAAATTATTACACAAAATATCTTTTGATTTTATGTGGAGAGGATTATTTTCTTAAACATTTCCCTTACGATGAAACAAAAAAATACTTTGAAAATGTATCGGAACAGGTTTCAGAAGGTGAGATGGATCTTGCTTTTCTCAATTTAAATACAATAAGGGAAAATGTTGAAAGAC
>JAVRLK010000091.1:0-4090 GCA_031961545.1 Thermoplasmatota archaeon
AAAAAATTTAGTCAGATGTGAAAACCTTTTTCACATTCGGTCTGTCTTTATAAAATATTGTTGAACCGCATTCGCAGGATAGATTCTGTGCATCAATCTCCCCTTCAAGTATTCTACCACACATGGCACACCTAAACCTGGACATTCTCCCCTCCCTCCTTCACAATCTCCCTCTTTACCTCAGGTACATATGCTCCTCCTGCCATGGTATAACCGCACCTTGAACAGTACCATATACCGGTTCCAACCCTTCTGAGTGTTCTGTGGTTACAGTTTGGACATGTGTATGATTTTATTCTCTGTTCCATGATCTCCTTCCATCTCTTCTTTGTTGAAACACCGTACCTTGGACCGAATCTACCCGCGATTCCCACCTTCTTTGTTCTCCTGCTCATCCTATTCACCCTTCAGGACATACCTTTTTCTAATATCATTTGCAAGGTTAATGGATCTACCTATTAAAGATTTTACCTCATCAAGGGTGAATGTACCTTCAAGACCCTTCTGTAATGCATGTATCTTTGAATCCTCACTTGTTGTTATTGTTATCCTTGCAGATGCTATGTTTTCCTCATCTATGTTTGGATCAACAACTATCTTGTCACCTATCTTAACAAATGTTGTTGCAACGGGATAATGGTTAACAGGCAATTTGAAATTCTGCCCATAGTTGTAATTCTTCGCCGGAACCACAGAATTTTTAAGAGCTATTATTGATCCAAGTGCAGATGCATCAAATAAGTTACCATCAAAGTCAAGGACATGAATATCAACAAAAACAATCCACACAAGTTCACCCGGTTTTATGACAAGTTTTTCAAGATCTATTGCCTTGCTTTCCCTAATCCCTCTGTCAACAACCCTTGCAAGTTCAATTGCCTCTTCTCCCGGTGGACCTGGCTCGAATGTGGGTGATGCAAGTGGAACAAGTTCTGCATTTGTGGAAAGTACACCCATGTCCGGTGTATCTGGAAATGGTTCTCCAGGTTCAATTTTTATTCCAACAAGTACCTGGGTATTACCCAGCTTAAGCAAACATGATCCATTTGCCCTTGGAATGAAATTCTCAATTACCTCAATCTTTCTGTAATCATCCTGTCCCCTTCCATCTATCCTTGAACCCTGTGAAAGCAATCTCTGAATATAATCCTTCTTTATTTCAGAAACAACACTCTCTGTGAATTTACTCATTGTTGATCCTCCTCCTGTGCAAGTCCAACATACTTTTTCCTCAAGGCATCCTTCTGAAGTTCATAAACCTTCATGGCAGCGTTTATTGCCATATCAAGGGCTGTGTTGAATTCTTCTGTTGTCATATCACCATCCATTTGAAGTAAAACAATTTCCTTTGTTCTGGGTATAATTGCAACGGGCAGATCAGCCTGTCCATAATTATCCTCTTCCTTGTTTAAGTCAAGCACAACAGTATTTTCAACCTTTCCTGCTGCACAGCCAGCTATAAGATCCTTCATGGGTATTCCTGCATCAGCAAGGGCCACTGATGCGGCTGTAAGGCCGGCTATTCTCGTTCCAGCATCAGCCTGAAGGACCTCAATGAAAACATCTATGCTTGTTCTTGGGAATTGTTCAAGGAATACAACAGAACTTAAAGCATTCGATATGACAAGTGAAAGTTCTATTGATCTTCTGTCAGGCCCAGGCTTTTTTCTTTCATCAACAGAAAATGCTGCCATATTGTACCTGGCCCTTAAAACAGCCTTGCTTGGATCCTGGAGATGCTTCGGGTATATTTCTCTGGGGCCATAAACTGCGGCTATGATCTTGTTGTTCCCCCATTCAATGTATGCTGAACCATCCGCCCTTTCAAGAACACCTGCCTCAATTTTAATTTGCCTCAATTCATTGTACAATCTTCCATCAATTCTTCTGCCATTCTCATCAATAAGCTTTATATCACTCTTCATTCCAGACATATTAATCTACCTTCTTTGAATTTGAAAGGAATTCCTTTACCCTGTCGGTAAGGCCTATCGTATGCGCTTCCCTTTCAATAATTCTTATTGCACCAACAACCTTCATAATATCATCAATCTTTCCATCTATCCATATAACACCATTCTGACCAACGTATATTTTTGTATTTGTTAACTCCTTCAGAACCTTAATCATGGATCCATCCTTACCTATTATCCTCGGTACCTTTGTTGGTGAAACGGTGATAACATGACCGCCCTCAAGCTTCCTCAGACCCTGCTCCTTCAATGTAAGCCAGACCTGTTTCACCTCATTCACACTTGAAACCTTTGCAAGTATCGTATCACCTACGTTAAGGTATTTTCCTGTATCGCCAAACTCAATTTTCCACGGTGTATCGTTCACATGCAATGGTGCAAGGTATGGTGCATTTATGTCAACAACCCAGTTTGAAGGTGCTATATCAACAATTTTACCTATTACCTTATCACCCTTCTGCGGCTGGTATCTACCTGATAATGGAATTATGTTCACGTATCCTGATTTTATTGATTTCACACCAAGGTATTCGGCATATGCAACTCCATTTTCAACAAAAATTCCATTGCCCGGTTTATTACCCCGAAGATTTATTTGATCACCGGGCAGAACAATTTCTCTAATTTTTTCCATTTTTTCACCCTTTAACGATCTTTGTTTCAATATTTCCATGCGTTTTTTTGTTCAGTACATCATAAAATTCTGTCTGCATTCCAGCAGGAATTTCAATCACACCAACCCAGGATCCATCGTTCTGCCATTCCTCTTTAATTATAGATCCCATCCTTGCAAGATCCTGGTATATTTTTCCATAATTTTCTCCAGATACCTTTACAGCTATTTTTATTTTCTCAATTTTAATTGGTAAAATTGCCTTTATTTCCTTAAGAACGATTGGTATCTGTTCCTCAACACTTTTCATAGGATCTATATGAACCTTTGCCTCCTCTATAGCTTTTTCTATTCTTTGAGGAGGATGCGGTGCATTCGTTTGTGGATTTATAGCATTCTTTGCAATCTCTGCAACAATCTGCTTTTTCTTTTCTTCAAGCATTTTTCTTCTCTGCTCTGTTGTTAACTGTACCTGTCCCTTAAGAATGATCTGCTTTGCCACGGTATTTATGTCATCAGTTCCGAATATTTCCTTTAATGTCTCCTCACCAACCTTATCCCCTTTTTTTGCATCCTTGAAAACCTGATCGATTACCATGTAATCAAGAATGTTAACGTTCTTACCCTCTTTTATAAGATCCACAACCTTTGGATCAATGAGTATTTCAAGCCTGTGACCCTTTACCTCATATCTCGCAATTACCGCATCCTCTATCCTCACCATACTCCTTCACACTTTGGAAACAAATGGTTGAACTTCCTCCGGGCTCAGTATTCTGAATTTTGATCCCTTTGTTATTACACCTATTTCAACGTTCAGTGGCTGTGACTGATCCTCGCTCACCATTTTCAATGCCTTAAGTGCAAGAATGATTGCTTCCTCCATTGAAAGGTTATCCTGATATTCCTTCTCAAAGAAGGCCATTATTGTTTCCCTTCCCCTTCCTATGCATGTTGCCTTGTATCCAGTGAATGCCCCACTTGGTTCGGTTTCAAATAGATAAATATCCGTATCATCGATTCCAGCAATCAAAAGTGATGTTCCAAAGGGTCTTACCCCTCCATACTGTGTGTACTGCTGAACATAATCGCTTATTTTCTTAACAAGTGTTTCAACCTTTATCATTTCATTGTATGTGACCTTCTCAACCTGTGCTGTCACCCTTGCATAATCAACAAGTATCCTTGCATCTGCCATCAGACCTGATGATGCCGCACCTATATGTTCATCTATAATGTATATCTTTTCAATACTTTTTGGCTCTATCAATCTACTCCTCACCTTTTTATCAATTACGAGGGCAACACCATCCTTGAATTTTATACCAATAGTTGTAGAACCCATTTTTACTGCTTCCCTTGCATACTCTACCTGATACAGCCTTCCTTCAGGGGAGAATACGGTTATTGCACGATCATAAGCCATTTGTGCAGGTTGCATATATTCATCACCTCATATTTCAATTGATAAACATTTTTTTCCTTATAAATCTTTCATTTTAAA